>NZ_JBFUCJ010000001.1:0-221752 GCF_056405295.1 Variovorax sp. P1_H2
GCCCTGCATAATCGCACAACACCCCAACTTTCGAGGCAGATCCTGTGGACATCAAGCAAACCATTCGACGTCAAAACCTGGAGGACATCGAGCAACAAGCACACAAGATCGCCGGCATGATGGACCGCATCCGGACCGCCATGCTGGCGCCGACGGCCGTCAAGTCTGCGCCGACCCTGAAGGCAGTGCAACTGGCGGACCTGTGCGGCGTCGACAAATCGAAGATCTCCTACCGCCTGACCCGTGGCGACCTCCCTTCGGGGGAGATTCATGGCAACAGCCGCGAGTGGACGATGGCGGAGGCCCAAAGCTGGGCACGTGAACTGCGCGCCGAGCACCTGAGGCCGGAGGGGGCCGCAGGCATCACGATCACCGTCGCCAACTTCAAGGGCGGCGTGGCCAAGACCACCTCGGCCGTGACCTTGGCGCAGGGCCTGTCGATGCGCGGCCACCGCGTGCTGCTGGTCGACCTCGACCCGCAGGGTTCGGCGACGACGCTGTTCGGCGTCCTGCCGGACGCGGAGGTCGAGACCGAGCACACGGCCATGTCCCTGTTCACCGGCGACCAGGAGAACCTGAAGTATGCGATTCGCCCGACATACTGGCCCAATATCGACCTGGTCTGCGCCGCTCCCCTGCTCTACGGCGCGGAATTCCATTTGCCGGCGCGCCAGGCCCGGGATCCGGGCTTCGAGTTCTGGCGCGTGCTGGACCGCGGACTGGACTTGCCGCGCGAGGAGTACGACGTCATCGTGATCGACACCCCGCCCTCCCTGAGCTACGTGACCATCAATGCGCTGATGGCGGCCGATGGCGTGATCATGCCGTTGCCGCCTTCGGCGCTGGACTTCGCGAGTTCGGCCCAGTTCTGGGATCTGTTCTCCGACCTGTGCAACCAGCTGGTCCGCAGCCGGGGCAAGGACAAGAGCTTCGAATTCATCGATGTGCTGCTGTCCCGGGTCGAGGCGTCGGACACGGCGAGTTCGGTGGTCCGGCAATGGGTGCTCGAGGGCTACGGCGACAAGGTGCTGCCGATCGAGATTCCGAAGACGGCAGTGGCAGCCACGGCGAGCGCCGAGTTCGGCACGGTCTACGACCTGCCGCGGGGCTCGGTGAACTCGAAGACTTTCTCAAGGGCCCGGGTGGCCTACGATCGGATGTGCGAACTGATCGAGCAGCAGATCGAGGCGGTCTGGGCGCGTCAGGTGGCGGAGCGGCAAGTTCTGGAAACGGCGGTTTGACATGGGACTGAAAGACAAAGCTTCCAAGATCGACTTTGCATCGATCATGCCGACGGCGCAGCCCAACCCGGAGCTCGCGAAACCGAAGACCGCGCCTGGCGCGATGATGGCCTTTGCCAATGACCAGCGCTCGGACCTGCTGCGCGAGAACGACGAACTGCGGGCGCGGGCCTCGCAGGTCGATGAACTGGAAGGGCGCCTGAGCGAGGTCAGCGCTGAGCTCCGGACCTGGGACGGCGCCTTGCCGGCCCGGTTGATCGATACCGCGGACATCGCCCGCAGCGAATTCGCGAACCGGCATGCGTCCGCTTTCGAAGGCAAGCTGTTCGAAGATTTCAAGCGCGAGATTCAGGAAGCCGGGCGCAACTCGCAGCCGATCAAGGTTCGCGCGATCGCGAATCCGGGAGATGGCCCGCGCTACGAATTGGTGTTCGGTCACCRGCGCTACGAGGCTTGCCGCCAGATCGGTTTGCCGGTCTGGGCCGTGGTCGAGAACCTGGACGATCGGGCGCTGATCGAGGAGATGGACCGGGAGAACCGGGGCAGGGCGGATCCTTCGCCCTGGGAACAAGGCATGACTTACCTGCGCGCGCTCGAGAAGGGAATCTATCCGTCGAACCGGCAGATGGCGGCRGCGCTGGGCGTGGACATCAGCAACCTGGGCAAAGCACTGGCGTTGGCGCGTCTGCCGGCGACCGTGATCGCGGCGTTTCCGACCCCGCAATCGATTCAGCTGGCATGGGCGACCGATCTGGGCAAGGCGCTGGCGGAAGACGAAGCCGGATTGCTGGCACGGGCCCAGGCGCTGTCGGCAGGGAAGGGGGTGGTCCCGGCGAAGAGCGTTCTGGCGCGTCTGGTGTCGCCGCCGTCGGTCGTCCCCGAGGCGGCGCCACTTCCGGCCCAGGACAGCCATGCTCTCAAGGTTGGCGGACAGAAGGTGGGCTCGTTGCGCTTCGACGCGATCGGGCGCCCGTCGTTCAGGCTGTCGATCAAGCTGTCGGCGGAGCAACAGAAGGCGCTGATCAAGACGATGCAGGGTTTCGTGGATTCGGTCTGAATCGCTACAAGAAGGACGAAGGGGGTAGTTTCAAACTACCCCCTTTTTTTTGGCCAGTCAGACGCAGAGGAGGGGGTAGTTTCAAACCACCCCCCCATGCCAGCGTCAGCCTCGGCCCGCTTCGATGCGCTCCAGCGCCGTCAGGATTTCGGTCAAGGTCGACTTCATCAGGCCCATGTCGCGGTCGCGTCGCGCCTCGGCCAACGGGTCGAAGCCTGGACCTGCCGCCTGCCCATTGCCTGCGAATGCGTCCTTGGCGCGCGCGACTACGTCGTCCAGCTTGGTGATGAGGTTGTTGCGCAGCGCCGAGAACTGCGCCAACTCGCGCCGCACTGCGGTCATTTCTCGGGTCAACACGGCCAGTTGTTCCTGGACTTCCTTGAGCACCGGCTCGGTCGCAGCCGCCGGCACGGCAAGTGATGCGGCGGGATGGGGTGGAGCGGGGATCGGTCCGAGGGCGGAGCGGAAGCGATCGGCAGTCCGGGCGACCGCCAGTTCCAGCACCGCGTTGGAGTCGGAATCAGCCAGAAAGGGCCAGAGTTCGTACACCCGCCCGATGGCAGCCGCGGTGCGCAGCCTGAGCCCTGGCCGTCCGCCCCGCCGTGGCCGCTGCAGCGCTTCGTGGGTGAGGGAGGAGGGGACTTCGCTGGTTTCGACGTCTTCCTTGCTTGCCAGGCAATCTCGAAATGCGCCGGCGGCGCTCCACTTCTTGAGAGATGAATCGGCGGGTGCCCGAACGCCGTGTATCAGCGTAAGAATTCGCCCGAGTTCCGCAAGCGTGCAAACGGAAGGCCATCCTTTTCCAGCAATGGACCCTGCGGTCTGCGGCATGTCGGCAGGCGCATCTGAGTCTTCGCCGCCCGAATGTGCAGAAGGAATCTCGACGATGGAGAAGGGCTGCATGGACTATTTGGTTACTAAATAACCTAATTATGGCCGACAACCGCGGTAGTTCGGAAGAATGTCGTGATTCCAGCTGAATTTCGTGAAACATTTTGCTGCCGGACACGAGGATGTGGAGTTAAGTCATTGTTGTTATTGAAGAAAAATAGATGATTCAAAATGTCGTGAAACAATCGGCGGTAGCGAGCCGGGGGGTGGCGATTAATACCTGGACACTTGGTCGTGTCGTGCGTCACTGTTTCCTGCTCTCTTGCCACAACATGAAAATGGCATGCGGCATTGCAGCAGAAGGAGGGTTGCCGGCATGAATCGACGGGCCTACGTTGCGCGGCCCCGGCCCCGGCCCCGGCCCCGGCCCCGGCCCCGGCCCCGGCCTCGCCTTGCACGGCCACGCGAGGGAAGGGTTGCGGCAGGCAGCGAAGCCGACTTGTCGCTGCCGCCGGGCATGTTTCGGCAGTAAATCGGCGAGGCAGATTGCGACCAATCCCGGAATCCCATTGCCGCCTCATAGAGGACGGTCTGGGTGACGAAAGTCATCATCTCTCGCTGCCCGCAGATCTGACGGCTCGTGAGCTAATCCAAGGTCGCGCGTAAAGGGCGCCTTCGAAGCGTGTTGGCACTAACCTCGCGTTTCGATGGATCTGACGCCAAGAGTCGGCGATCCTTCTGAGCCTTGGTTCCTCCGCCTGCGCCGACACGTGTGTCGGCAAGCAACTCAACTGTCCAGCTTTTAATCGGCGATCTTTGTTCTCGATGACCACCTTGCCCACGCCATCCCAGATCGCAAGCCTCGACGACGAGCGCCTCGAGCAACTCGCTGCGGGCTGGCCCGCGCAGGCGTTGCGCGGCGACAGGCGGGCGTTTGGCGTTGCGCAGGCATTCGAAGTCGAACGGCGAAGGCGCCTGCGCGAGACCGAGCTGCAGCAGCTCGAGCCCCTGCAGCCCGTCGCGCCGCCCAAGCCGTGGTGGAAGTTCTGGTGACCAGGCAAGACGCCTCGCCTGCAAACCCAAAGAAGGTCAACGTTGGGCGGCACCGAAAGCTGCACCGGGGTCATTTCGCGTGCATTCAATCGAGTGCTCGCCCAGGGGCTGGAGGAGCGCTCGAGCTGGGACCGATACCTGCGCCTTGAGGGCGAGCAGTCGATCTGCGGACGGTCCGGCGCACGATCGCCTGGATTCGCGACGAGTTTTGCGGCGGCCGCCAGGCGCGAGCGCGAGCCCGGAACCGCGCGGCTGATCCTGCCCGATCCCGAGCGCTTCACGTCGGCGCCGGCGCTGCTGAGCCTGGCCGAGTTCGCGGCAGAGCGGGGCATGGGAGACTTCTCCGAAGCGGAGCGAATCGGAGCCTATGAGGCCGCGGACGCGACCGAGGGCGGGGAGTGGGCATCAGCCCGACCGTCGCGCCGCGCCGCGCCCGCGTGATCGACCACCAGCTGCAGGCGCTGCGGTGGCTCGAGGGCCTGGTGGTGCAGGATCCGCGGCCCGGCGACAGCGTCGCCACGTGGCTTCATCCCGCGCTCGCTGCCCGGCTCGAGCGCGCGGGCGTGCCGACGCTCGTTGCGCTCATCGAACGTATCAATGGCATCGGTGCCCGGTGGTGGGTGCAGGTGCCCGGCGTTGGCGAGCGCAAGGCGGCCCGGATCCTAGACTGGCTGCGTGCGAACCTAGAGGTCCTTGGAATGCGTGTGGGTGCTCACGTCTATCAGCCGCATACGCAGGTGGCGCCGACCATCTTGGCCGCCGTCGTGTCTGGCGCCACGGCCATCGTGCCCTACGAAAAGTTCGTGCTGCCGGCCGATCTCGACGGCAGTGCAGGCCGCTATCGCGCGCCGCGCGAGAAGTGCCTGCTCATCGCCGCCGACGAGCACGTGGCGCGTGGCTGGCATCCAAGCGGCCGACGGATTCGAGGGGTGGTGCGGCCGGTGATCTCTCGTCGACCCCGCGGTCGTATCGCAAGGAAGCCGAGCGTCTGCTGCTCTGGTCGATCCTCGAACGCAAGAAGGCTCTGTCCTCGCTGTCGGTCGACGACGCCACCGCCTGCCGCAGCTTCCTCGCCGATCCGCCGCCGACCTGGTGTGGCCCGCGGCATCACGAGCGCTGGTCGCCGATATGGCGGCCGCTCGAAGGACCGTTGACGCCCATGGCGCTGCGGCAGTCGCTGATCATCTTGAAAAGCTTGTTTGCCTTCCCACGTACGTGCGGCAGATAAAGACTGCGCCAGCACCGCGCCATCCTCGATCGCCATGGCGGCCCCACTGGACGAGTGGGGCGGCAACGCGTGTGCCGCATCCCCGATCAGGAGCACGCGCCCCCTGTGCCATGGCTTGGGTGTGAGCAGGGCCGGATATCGGCCGAAATGGATCGACGGGTCGTCCGGCAGGTCCGCCAGCACATCCTGCGCGAACGCACGGTGAACTGGCTGGACAGTCGCCGGGCGACATCCGCGCGGGTGCTTGCGAAACAACCGACCACCCCGTTTCCGCACGGTTCGCCCATGACGGCGTACACCTGTCCGCCGGGGATCGGGAACAGGCCGAGCGTGGTTCCCCGCGACCCGAGGTAGAAGGCGCCGCGCGGAATCGACGCCCGCACGGGCGTCAGCCAGCGCCATCCCGCCTCTCCGACCATGGAGATCGGCGCTTGACCCCAAACCATGCGCCGAACGGCCGAGCCGACACCGTCGGCGCCGATGCCAGAGCTCGCGCTCTTCACTTCCGGCGCGAGACGCTGGTGACGCGACCCTTGCCACTGCCAGGTCTGACGCGGACCAGCGCTGGTACCTGCGCTTCATGGCCGAGGACACTGGGCAACGCGGGCGCCGCATTGCTCTTGCGGTACAGCCGCGACTGCGGGTCGCGCTTCAACTCGTGCGTGTCGTTGCTGCGCAAATCGCCTCGCCAGTCCTCGGGCTCTCGCCCATCGCTGCCCTTTCTTGCGCCGCACACTCTTGTAGCCGGCCCACGCCTTGATCTGTATGCCGAGAGCAGCCCTTGCCGCTGGGCCAGGTCGACCGTCGCGTTGAACAGTTCGATCACCACATCGTGCGCGATCAGCCGGTTCCGGTTCTTGCTGAACCGAGTAGTTCCACACCGCATCCTCGATCGACAGTCGGCAAGCGCTCGTTCATCCCCTGCCGTATCGGCCGCAGCGGGCGCGATGCCGGCACGAAATTCTCCAATCTCACGTTCGAGGACAGGCTTTCGTTGTATCCATCACTGGCACGCATCGCCGATCCTCCTCTTCGCACTGTGTGAAGTCTCAGGCACATCGGGAAGCACTTCAACAGCCTGCTACCGGCTACGGTCTCCCGTTTTGCGTGTAGACGGGATCATCTTTTCTTTGCAGCCAAGATGGAGCAGTGAGGAAATGGCCTCTCAGGCGCTCATCCCACCGTCCACCATCAACAGGCTTCCGGTGACGAAGCTGCTTTGTTCGCTCGCGAGATAGAGCACCGACCGTGCAATCTCTTCGGGGCGAGCGTGACGCCCCAGAGGAATGATCTGATCGAAGAACGCGCCGGCATCCGTCTTCATCACCTCGCTCAGGCCGGCCTCCACGCGGCGCTGAAAGTCGTTGGCAACAGGCCCGGGGTGGATGGTGTTGACGCGGATGTTGCGCGTCGCCGCCTCCTTGGCCACCGAGCGCATCAGGCCGACCTGCGCATGTTTGGCCGTGATGTAGGCGTAGGCACCCGCATCGCCTCGCACGCCGACGATGCTCGAGGTGATCACCACGCTCCCTCCATTGCGCATCGCGGCGATGCCATATTTGCAGCAGAGAAAGGCGCCCCTGACATGGACGGCCATGACGCGGCCGAACTCCTCTTCCGGAAACTCGGCCAGCGGGCGGATCACGCCCATGTTGCCCGCGTTGCTGAAGATCACATCGATCGGCTGGCCGAAGCGTTCGACGGTGCGATCGAAGAGGCGGCGCACTTGTGCGCTGTCGCCAACATCGGTGGAGATCCAGTCCGCAGCGTCGCCAAGTTCGGCGGCGGCGCGCCTCAGTGCCGTCTCGTCGATGTCCGCGAGCATGACTCGCGCGCCCTCGGCAACGAAGAGGCGGCCCGTGGCCAGGCCGATGCTGCCGGCGCCGCCGGTGATAACGGCCACGCGGCCGGCCAGCGCGCCGGGCCGGGTGGAAGCGCCGCCGCTCATGGCTGCTCCTTCACCGATTCGTCCGGCAGCGGCTCGGTGCTCGCCAACTGAGGGGCCATCCAGTCCGGTGAGAGCAAGGGCAGCGTGAAGACGAGCAGTTCCATCTCGCTCTGCGCCACCAGGCCAGCCTGTTCGCCGGGCTGGAGGTCGGCTGCAAAATGCAGACCCAGCGGCTGCTCGTCGAGTCGTCCCTCGCCTGACAGCACGAAGAGGATGCGAATCGCGTCCAGGGCCTTCACCGACCACCGCGCGCCCGCGCCGAGCCGGATCGACTCGGCCGTCGTGCCGCGCTTGGTGAAGCTGCCGAGCAGCTTGCGCCAGACATCGCGGGCGCCCGGCACTGGCGTCCATCGGTAGGCCCTGGGCTTCATGATCACCACGTCGTCGTAGCGCGGCGCCGGAATCATCATGCGCTGGCGCAGGGACTGCTCCCAGATCGCGTTGATGCTGAATTTCCGGGAGACGCGTCCGTGCTCTTCCTCGCGCAGGTACAGCGGTCCCTCGAAGCGCCCGATGCGCCGCAGCGCTTCCCGGCCCTGGCGGTACTGCTGCGGACTCATGTATCCGTAGCCACTGGCACCACCGAACTGCAACACCAGCGCCACCGGCCCCGCCGGATCGTCCTGCGGTCCGTACGAAGTGCCTTCCGGGAAGTAGCAAAGCTCGCCTTCGCGAAGAATGCGCCCCCGCCCGAGGTTCATCTGGCCCTGGATCACGTAGCGGAACTGGTCGAAGTTATGCCGGTGCGTGAGCATCTCGAAATGGCCGCGGTTCTCGGCGATCTGCAGCATGTAGTTCTCAGGAGTCAGCGGCGTTCCGTTGAGCAGGTAGCGGAAGCCGAGCACGCCGGTGGGATGGTCATCGGTGATGACCGGGGAGTGGGTGGGGTTCGAAATATTCATGGGGTCTCGTGGTTCGCGGTCAATGGCTCAGGCGTGGGGGTGGCTGCCGGCACGGCGGGCGCGGCGCGATCGTCGCGCGGGATGCCTGTCTTTCGCAGCGACAGGATCGCCACGATGCCCACCAGCCGCGTGGCCATGGCCCAGTACGCGGGGCTGGCGCGGTTGCCCGTCGTCGCGATCAGCCAGGTGATGATCAGCGGACCGAGGCCGCCGAACACGGCCCCCACCAGGTTGTAGATCAAGCCCACGCCGCTGGAGCGGACCTGGGTCGGGTACAGCTCGGCGAGCGCCGCCGGCATGGGGCCGCTCAGCAGGCCCACGAGGATGTTGATGGGCATCTGTGCAATCAGCAGCGTGGTGAAGCTGGGATGGGCGATCAGCTGCGCGAAGAGCGGGTAGCACACCAGCACATAAAGCACGGCGGCCGGCAGCAGAATGGCCCGGCGATCCAGACGGGCTTCGCGCGCACTGGCAAGCTCTTCGCCTCGTCGCTGCACGAGGTGCCGATCGACCTCATCACCTTTGCCAAGAGCTTGGCCGCCGGCCTGCCGCTGTCGGGCGTGTGCGGGCGCGCGGCCATCATGGACGCGAGCGAGCCAGGGGGCTTGGGCGGCACCTATGCCGGCAATCCGCTGGCAGTGGCAGCCGCGCATGCGGTGCTGGACATCATCGCCGACGAGCGACTCGAGCGTCGTGCCGTCATGTTGGGCGACTGGCTCAAGGAGCGCCTGATCTCGCTGAAGGAGCGTGTGCCCGACATCGCGGACGTGCGCGGACCGGGCAGCATGGTGGCCGTGGAGTTCAACGATCCGGCCACCGGCCAGCCATCGGCGGAGTTCGCCAAGCGGGTCCCGGCACAGGCGCTCGAGCGCGGCCTGATCCTGCTCACCTGCGGCACCTACGGCAACGTCATCCGGCTGCTGCACCCGCTCACGACGCCCGAGGCGGTGTTTGCCGAGGCGCTCGACATGCTCGAGGCTTCGCTGCTCGCTGCTGAAGTCGCCGCAACTCCTCCAAGGATTCCAAGATGTCAGTGAAACTGCAAGATCCCGACCTGCTGCGGCAGCAGGCCTTTGTCGGCGGCGCGTGGGTCGATGCCGACGCGCGCGAGACCATCGTGGTCCACGACCCGGCGACTGGCGATGTCGTGGCGTCGGTGCCGCGCATGGGCGCCGCCGAGACGCGCCGCGCCATCGCAGCGGCCGAGAAGGCGTGGCCCGACTGGCGCCAGCGCACCGCGAAGGAGCGTTCGACTCTGCTGCGCCGCTGGCACGATCTGATCGTGGCCAACGCCGACGACCTGGCCCTGCTGATGACCAGCGAGCAGGGAAAGCCGCTGGCGGAGGCCGGCGGCGAGGTGCTGTACGTGGCCTCCTTCATCGAGTGGTTTGCGGAAGAGGGTAAGCGCGTCTACGGCGAAACCGTGCCCAGCCCGCTGGCGGACCGGCGCGTGCTGGTATTGCGCGAGCCGATCGGCGTGTGCGCCGCCATCACGCCCTGGAACTTCCCGCTGGCCATGATCACGCGCAAGGTGGGGCCCGCGCTGGCGGCCGGCAACCCGATCGTCGTGAAGCCGGCGGAAGCCACGCCCCTGTCGGCGCTTGCATTGGCCGTGCTCGCTGAACGAGCCGGCTTGCCCGCGGGTGTGCTGCAGGTGATCACCGGCAACGCCAGGATCATCGGTGTCGAACTGACGGCCAGCCCGGTCGTGCGCAAGCTGAGCTTCACCGGATCGACCGAGGTTGGGCGACTGCTGTATGCGCAATCGGCGCCCACGATCAGGAAGATCTCCCTGGAGCTCGGCGGCAATGCGCCCTTCATCGTGTTCGACGACGCGGACCTCGACGCGGCCGTCGAAGGCGCTGTCGCGTCCAAGTTTCGCAATGCCGGCCAGACCTGCGTGTGCACGAATCGCTTGTACGTCCATGAGCGCGTCTACGACGCCTTCGCCGAAAAGCTGGTCGCCGCGGTTGCGAAACTGAAGGTCGGCGATGGCCGCGATGCGGGTGTGACCCAGGGCCCCTGATCGACGAGGCGGCCGTGCGGAAGGTCGAATCGCACATCGCCGACGCTGTCGCCAAGGGAGCGCGTGTGCTGCGGGGCGGCAGGCGCCACCCGCTCGGAGGCAGCTTTTTCGAGCCCACCGTTTTGGCCGACGTGGCGCCGGGCATGCTGGTGGCGAAGGAGGAGACCTTCGGGCCGCTCGCTCCGCTGTTCAGGTTCAGCGGCGACGACGAGGTCGTGCGACTGGCCAATGACACCGAATTCGGGTTGGCAAGCTATTTCTACAGCCGCGACATCGGCCGCATCCTGCGCGTGGCGGAAGCGCTGGAGTACGGCATGGTGGGCGTGAACACCGGTCTGATCTCCAACGAGGTTGCGCCCTTTGGCGGCGTCAAGCAATCCGGGCTGGGGCGCGAAGGCTCACGGCATGGGATCGAGGACTACCTGGTGACGAAGTACGTCGCGCTGGCCGGGCTCTGAGGATAGCGCCGACGGTCATGTTTCAGATGCGCCGTCGGCATCGCGGGATGCCTGCCCCGCAGGCCGACTTCGAGCCGGTCGCGATGGTGGGCTCCTGCCTCTGGTTGCGCCTCGGTGCAGCCCAGCACTCAGAGGGCCCGAAGATACATGCAGGATCACCATTGTCGATCTGCCGAGGCGAAACGCTACGCCGCAATCGACTGACGACCGGATCTTTCAAGACGAACTATTTACGGACAAGTTGTAAGTGGCGATGCCTACTTGCCTTCGGAGCCAGTCGACAAAGGCGGCGACCAGCGGGCTGTCGCTGATTTCGTGTCGACACACGATGTAGTAGGCATGTTTGGCCGGGATGGCTGTATTGAACAGCCGGACCAAACTTCCTTGCACCAGATCGTCGCCAACCAACAGGCTGTCGCCCAGCGCCGCACCCTGGCCGTGTAGGGCGGCCTCGATGGCAATGTGTGCGTTGCCCATCTCCGCCATTCGATAGCCGTCGGCGTTCGCGCCTTTGGCCAGCAACCAGCGCGTCCATTCAGTGCCATCATCCTCGCACAGCAGGGCGTGATGTTTCAGGTCCTTCAGTTCATGCAAGCCCCTGGCCGCGTTGGTCATCGCTGGACTGCAGACCGGGAAGAGTTCGACATGACTGAGCAACTTCACCTGTCGATTGGACCAGATGCCCATGCCGTAGCGGATGCAAACGTCCACCGAAGGCAAGTAGACCTCCTTGTCATCGTTGGATGCGACCAGTTTGAAATTCACGTCAGGATGGGCCATCAGAAACTCTCCGATATGGCGCGTGATCAAGCGCGAAGTCAGCCCGACGGGTGCCGAGACGACGAGGTCGCCCGTCATTGCCGTGTCGTTGAGATTCGCCGCCGCAACGGCGATCATCTGGAACGCGGCACGGATCGACGGCAGGAGTGCCTCGCCGTGCAGCGTGAGTTTCAGCCGGGTCTTGTTGCGAACGAACAGCGAAACACCCAGCGCCTCCTCAAGAGCACGCACCTGATGGCTGACTGCGCCCGGCGTTACGCTGAGTTCGTCGGCTGCCCGCACGATCGTCAAATGTCGAGCCGTGGCATCGAAGGCGCGCAGTGCGTTGAGGGGGGGGAGACGGGTGCGTCGCGCCAAACGCTTAGAAAGATCCTGTATCACTGCGTCCGCCTGATCTGAAGTCGGCAAGCCGCGAAGCCGATGTTGACGCGGGCTTCGAAGGATTCAAGGGTGTCCACGATTTGAATTTCGAATCGTCGAGCGGCACGGGGGCGAGGCGGTTCATGCGCGCGCAACGACTCCCGATGCGGGCCGGAATCAGCGGATCAACGTGGACTTGCCAAACAGGCTTTCGACCAACTCGACCACCAGTTCGGCCGTCTGGTTGCGCACGTCGCAGGCGGGATTGAGCTCCATTACGTCCAGCGAAGAAAGGCGGCCGGTGTCGGCGATCATTTCCATGCAGAGTTGGGTCTCCCGATAGGTGGGGCCGCCGAGCACTGCCGTGCCCACGCCAGGCGCGATGCCCGGATCGAGAAAATCAATGTCGAAGCTGACGTGCAGGTGAGTGTTGCCATCGAGGCCGGCCAGCGCCTGCTCCATGGTCCTGCGCATGCCGTTTTCATCGATGTGACGCATGTCGTACACCGTAAGCCCGAGTTCGTGCAGATGCCGCTTTTCCTCGGCATCGACGCTTCGGATACCGATCTGCCGGATCGACCGCGCTTCGGCCGCGGGACTCTCGCCACTCATCGTGGTCAACGCCTCGGGGCCGCGGCCGCACAGGCAGGCCACGGGCATGCCATGGATATTGCCGCTGGGCGTGATGCCTTCGGTATTGGCGTCGGCGTGGGCATCGAGCCAGATCACTACAAGTTCCTTGCCGGCCTCGCGGCAGTGGCGGGCGACGGCGCTGATCGAGCCGATGGCCAGGCAATGGTCGCCGCCCAGCAGCACCGGCAACTGGTCTTCGCGCAGGCAGGCCAGCGTGGCATCGTAGACCGCATGGTTCCACGCGGTGACCTCGGCCAGATGGCGAAAGCCGCCAACCGGTTCGCCCGAGGGATTGGCCGGGCCTTCGAGGTTGCCGGCGTTGACGACCGACAAGCCATGGCGCTCCAGCGCGGGCATCAGTTCGGCGACGCTCAGCGCTTCCGGCCCCATCGAGGCGCCGCGCCGCCCGGCACCGATGTCGGTCGGCGCACCGATCAAACGAATGGTCTTCATGGTCTTGTGCGATTCAGTGGAGGGCCGGCTGCTGCGACGGGCTGTCAGCTTGCGGCGCAGACGTGCTCCGCGCCAGAGCCTGCGCGGCGCCGAACAGGTTCTTGGGATCGTCAAGCACGGGAATCAGGTCGATCACCTGCGCCACGTCGCCGCCCAACGCGTCGTCGAGGTAGCGCAGCGCCGAAAAGTCTTCCAGGGCGAAGCCCACCGAGTCGAACACCGTCACCTCCTCGACGCTGGCACGGCCGGGCACGGCGCCCGACAGGACCGTCCAGAACTCGGTCACCGCGAAGTCGGCCGGCATCTGCTGCAGTTCACCTTCGATGCGCGACTGCGGCTCGAACTCGACCACAACCCGGGCACGTTCCAGCACGTCGCGGTGCAACTCCGTCTTGCCCGGGCAGTCGCCGCCGACCGCATTGAAGTGCATGCCGGGCTCGATCATCTCGGGCGTCACGATGATCGCATTGCGCTTGTCGGCAGTCACGGTGGTCACGATGTCGGCACCCCTCAGCGCCTGCGCGGTGCTGGCGGCGTGCACGATGCGCAGACCGGGACAGTAGGCTGCGAGATTGCGGCACAGCTTGTCGGTGGCGGCCGCATCCACATCGAAGACTCTCAGCTCATCGATGCCCAGCAGCTTGTGGAAGGCGATGGCCTGGAATTCGCTTTGCGCGCCGTTTCCGATCAGCGCCATCGAACGACTGCCGCGGCGGGCCATGTGGCGTGCGGCCAGCACCGAGGTGGCGGCAGTCCGCAGCGCGGTGGTCAGCGTGAGTTCGCTCAGCAGGCTGGGGTAGCCCGTGTCCACGTCGGCCAGCACGCCGAACGCCGTGACCGTGAGCAGGCCGTCGGCGGTGTTCTTGGGGTGGCCGTTGACGTACTTGAACGCGTAGCGGCTGCCGTCGGAGATCGGCATCAACTCGATCACGCCGAGCTTCGAATGCGCGGCGACGCGGGCCGACTTGTCGAACTGCGGCCAGCGCAGATAGTCGGCCTTGATGCAAGCCTCGATCGCTTCGATGACGGATTCGACCGGGTGCCGGGCGAGGTAGGACTGCAATTCGTGGGTGCCTATGTACTTGACCATGATGTGAAGTGTGAAGTTGGTTTTTTCGGGGTTTCTCTGAACTCCAGATGTATGAAATTATCGGGATCCTTGTTGGAAATTTGATTTCCTTTTCCTACAATTGATTCGACATATATGAACGTTTATTTCATAACTGTCGCGAGAAACAAGCCATGGACCAGTTCGACGCCAAGATCCTGAAACTTCTGCAGGCCAACGGACGCATGAGCAACGTGGACATCGCAGAGAGCATTCACCTCTCGCCGCCGCAATGCCTGCGGCGGGTGCGCTCGCTCGAGGAAAAAGGGGTGATTCGCCGCTATGCGGCGCTGGTTGCGCCCGCCTCGATCGGGCTGGGTGTGACGGCCTTCGTGGCCTTGTCGCTGGATCGCGACCAGTTCAAGAAGGTGCGCGAGGTGGAAAAGGTGATCCGGGACTTTCCCGAGATCATCGAAGGCTTCACGATCTCGGGCGATTTCGACTACCTGCTCAAGGTCGTCTCGCACGACCTGAAGAGCCTGTCGCAATTCCTGACCGACCGGCTGATGCAGGTGCCCGGCGTTGCGGGCGTGCGCTCGATGATCTGTCTCGAAGAAGTCAAGCCGCTGGCAGGCCTGCCACTGAACATGGGGCGCGCCTAGACATCTGCAAGGGATTCTCTGCCGCTGCCACAGCGGCGCGTCAGTCCCTGTACTGCACGCCCGGCAAGACGCACAACATCTCGAAGGCGAGGTTGGCTCCTACCAGCGCCGTGGTGCCCAGGGGGTCGTAGGGCGGCGAGATTTCCACGAGGTCGGCGCCGACCAGGTTCAGCCCCCGCAGGCCCCGAATGATCTCCAGGCCCTGCTGCACGCTGAGTCCCCCGATTTCGGGCGTGCCGGTGCCCGGCGCGACCGAAGGGTCGAGGCCGTCGATGTCGAAGCTCAAGTAGACGGGACCGTCGCCCACGCGTTCCACCACTTCCTTCATGAGCGGGACCAGGCTCCGGTGCCAGCATTCCTCGGCCTGCACCACGCGAAAGCCTTGCTGGCGACACCAGTCGAAATCGTCCGCGTGATAGCCGGTGCCGCGCAAGCCGATCTGCACGACGCGGTTGCAATCGAGCAGGCCCTCTTCCACGGCCCGCCGGAACGGCGTGCCGTGCGCGATCTTCTCGCCGCCCATGGTGTCGTTGACGTCGGCATGCGCATCGACGTGCACCACGCCGATCGGGCCGTATCGCTTGTGCATCGCGCGCAGGATCGGCAGCGCGATCGTGTGGTCACCGCCGATGCTGATCGGCCGGCAGCCGTTGGCGATGATCGCGTCGTAGGCTTTCGCGATGCGATCGATCGAGTCGAAGATGTTGTACGCGTTGGTTGAGACATCGCCGATATCGGCCACCTGCAGCGAATCGAAGGGCGCGGCACGCGTCGCCATGTTGTAGGGGCGCAGCAATACCGACTCGCTGCGCACCTGGCGCGGACCAAAGCGGGCGCCCGAGCGGTTGGACGTTCCAAGGTCGAAGGGCACGCCAACGAAGCAGGCGTCGAGCCCCTCCGAGGTCTCCTGGCAGGGCAGCCGCATCATCGTCGCGATGCCCGCGAAGCGCGGCACGGCATCCCCGCTGAGCGGCTGATTGAGATTTCGGGGTTCTTGGCGTGGTGCAGAGGACATGGCGGGGTCGAAGCAGGGTGACCCCGAATCGTAGTGAGAACGCGAAGGCGGAAACATCAAAAATCTCAGTACGCCGCCTTAGATTTCATCCCGGCGCGGGCACGATGGCTGCATAGCATCCATGAGCCACCGATGCCGATGTCCCCATGTCCAGTCCCACGCCCCACATCTTCTTCAGCAGCACCCTGGATTCACCCGAGGCCTGGAAGAATGCGCTCGCGCGCCACCTGCCGGAACTGGTCTTCACGACGGGGCCGCACTGCGCAGACCCGGGCGCGGTGGATGTCGCGTTGATGCACAAGCCTCCCGCTGAGGGCTTTTCGGCATTCACGAATCTGCGCGCCGTGATTTCGCTCTCGGCCGGCATCAACCAGTTCTCGGCGGCGATGCTTCCGTCCGGGGTGGCTTTGTCGCGCTCGATCGACCCGACCCTTACGCATCATATGGTCACGTACGCCAAGACGGCCGTCTATCGCTACCACCGCAGGTTTCACGAGTTCGAGCGCCATTCGCGCCAAGGCCTTTGGCGATTCGAACGGCCCCGGTCGAATGGGGAGGCGACCATCGGCATCCTCGGCCTGGGTGAAATCGGCAGTGCGATCGGTGCCGGGCTTGCTGCCGACGGCTTCGGCGTCAAGGGGTGGAGCCGCAGCCCGAAAGAGGTCCCAGGCGTTGTCGCCTATGCCGGCGACGCCGGCCTGCACGACATGGTGGAGGGCGCGGACATCGTCATCAACGTGCTTCCGCTGACGGAAGCGACCCGGGGCCTCCTCGCACGCCCGCTGTTCGGGCATTTCAGGCGCGGCGCGTTTCTCGTCAACATGGGGCGTGGCGCACATCTCGTGGAGCGCGACCTGTTGAGCGCGCTGGCGGACGGCTGCATCGCCGCAGCCACCCTTGACGTGACACAGGTCGAGCCGCTGCCTGCGGGGCATCCATTCTGGGCGCACCCCGACATTCTGATCACGCCTCACATCGCGGGGATCACTTCCCCCGAGTCGGCGGCGCCGCAGATCGCGGAGAACATCCGCCGCGCGATGCGCGGGGATGCGCTGCTCAACCAGGTGGATTTCGAAAAGGGGTATTGATTGCCATGACCATCATGAACACAGCGGCGACGTCTGCAGACCGGGCGCAATTCAGCGACATGGCCACGGGCACGCGTGCGGTTCTTCGAGCCCATGGTGGCGAGGATCTTCGATCGCAGACCCCGGTCGATCTATCTTTGAGCCGCAGAGTCCGATGGCGATGACTGGGCTCCAACTCAGGCCTCGTAACTGTCGCGCTGTGCTTCGATGAGCCGGCGGGCCGCCTGCCAGGTCAGCTGGACGATGTCCGCCGATTCCTCGCTCTCGAACTGTTCGGCCGTCAACGCCTGCACCGCGGGAGGCGGCGTGCGGATCGCCGTGCCGCCGGCCAGCGCCTGCACCTGGATCTGGCAGGCGCGCTCCAGGAACCACAGCTCATGGAACGCATTGGCCACGGTGGCCCCGCCGACCAGCAGCCCGTGGTTGCGCAGGATCATCGCGTTGAGGCCGCCCAGGTCCTTGACCAGGCGTTCGCGTTCGCCGAGGTCGAGCGCAATGCCTTCATAGTCGTGGTAGGCGAGCCGCCCGTGAAACTTGAGCGCGTGCTGGCTGATGGGCAGCAGGCCCGCTTCCTGTGCCGACACGGCTGCGCCCGCCGCGGTGTGCGTGTGCACAACCCAGTGCAGGTCGGGGCGCGCGGCGTGCACGGCCGAATGGATCGTGAAGCCGGCCCTGTTGACGCGCAGACGCGCATCGCTCCCCGCCCGGGCATCGACGATGCGGCCGTCGAGATCGACCTTCACCAGGTCGGAGGCTCGCATTTCCTCGAACAGCAGGCCATAACGGTTGATGAGAAAGTGCGCCTCCGGGCCCGGCACGCGGGCGGAGATGTGGGTGTCGATCAGGTCGGTCATGCGAAAGTGCGCGACCAGCCGGTAGAGCGCCGCGAGTTCGCAGCGGGTTGCCCATTCCTCGGGACCGAAGATTCCGCTCATGGTGACGGCGTTCCGTTGACGGCGGCCTGCTTGACGGCGCTGGCCTGCAGGTTCCACTTGGCGATGATCGCTGCGTAGGTGCCATTGGCCAGCAGCTTCTTGAAGGCGACCAGCACGGCATCGCGCAGCTGCGTGTCGGCCTTCGCGAACGCGATGCCCTGTTGCAGGCCGCCGAACGGGCCGCCGATGGCCTTGTAGACGTTGGGCTCCTGCGCCATGACATAAGGCACGGTTTCGCTGCCTTGCGCGCCGCCTTCGAATCGGCCTTGCTTGAGCTGGGCCCGCGCGGCCGCATTGTCCGAGGTCCCTTCGACCGTGATCGGGGCCTTGCCCGCGGCCACGCAGTTCGCGTCGCTCCAGGTCTTGATCTCGGCGGGGAAGGAGGTGCTGCGACTGGTACCGACGGTCTTGCCGCACAGGTCGACGGGCTTCGCGACATCGGCGCGCGAGGCCAGCGTATAGAGCTGCACGCCGGAGTTCAGGTAGTTGATGAAGTCGACGGTCTCGCGCCGCGCGGGGCGGTCGCTCAGGCCGCTCAGGATCATGTCGACGCGGCCGGTCGCGAGCGAAGGAAGAAGCTGCTCGAAGGCCGATTCCTGCCAGTCCAGCGTCACGCCCAGTTCCTTGGCCAGCGCATTGCCAAGGTCGACGTCGAAACCGATCAGCTTGGCGGTCTCGGGATCCTTGAATTCCATCGGCGGATAGATCGCGTTGACCGCGATCTTGATGACTTTGGTCTTCGCGATGGAATCCGGCAGTGTCTGCCCGTGGGCCTGCGTCAGGACGGCGAGCGGCGAGAGCGCGACCAGGGTGGCGAGTGCGAGACGGCGTAAATCTGTCATGGGGCGTGGTTCCGGGTAGGGGAGTGAGTGGGGGGAGAGCGGGGCTTCAGCAAATCAACTCGTGCTGTGCGGACTGGCCTGCCAGCAGGGGCAGCAGCGCGCGGGCGTCGTCGAGTTCGTCGAGGTGCAGCAGGTGGTCGGCGAGCGCATCGATACGGTCGGGTGCCAGGGCGACTGCCGCCAGCGAGCGGAACTTCGCCAGCAATGCGGCGTCGGTGAGCGGGTTGGACGGCGCCCCCAGCGCGACGGCCACCTGATGCGATACGGCTTCGCCGTTCAGGGGCGTGACGGTGACGGTGGGCTCCTCGAGGGGGGGCATGTCGGGGTCGACGTGCAGCCGCACGAGCGACATCGCGGCCTTCAAGCGCCCATCCTGGCGCGCCGTCGCGAGATAGCGCGCCAAGCTGGCGTCGCCGAAGACCCAGGCGATCGCGATGGCGAACGGCATGCTCATCTGCGCGCTGGACAGCGTGGCGAGATCGCGTCCGCCGCACATGCCCATCACGAAACCGCTGAGGCGTACGTCGACGTGGGCAACCTGCTGTGCAAGGCCGGGGTGCGTCGCCATCAGATTCAGCACGGCATCGATGGTCGCATGGTTGCTGCGGCACGAGGCGTGCGGCTTGATGGCGCAGCGCATCAGCTTCCACACGCTGCCCGCTTCGGCCAGCAAGGCATCGGGCTGCTTCGACTCGGCGGCGAAGGCGTTGAAGAACCCGCCCCAGACGTCGTCGAATACCTGCGTCGGTCCGCTGACGCCCTGTGCCGCGAGCAGCGCCGCCGTCAGGCCGCCTTCGGCCGCCCGGCCGGCATGCAGGCGCTTCGTTTGCGATGCATCGTGGATAAACGCCCACAGGCCGCCGCTGAAGCTGGCCGCATGGCCGAACGCCGCCGCACTTTGCGCCGCATCGAGCTGCAGCAGATGGCCTGCCGCCGCCATAGCGCCGAAGGTGCCGCAGGTCGCAGTCGAATGCCAGCCTTTGCCGTTGTGCGGCGAGTAGCCCCCACAGGCCTCGAGCACGCGGCGGCCGATGTCGTAGCCCAGCACGACGGCGGTGATCAGCTCGCGTCCGGAGATCCGGCGGGCGCGAACGGCGGGAGCCGTCAATGCAGCCATCGCGGCGGGCAGGACGACAGCGCCGGAGTGATCGCAGCCGCCGGTGTCATCGAGTTCCAGCGCATGCGCCGCCACGCCATTGGCGAAGGCCGCGTCGCGACTGCCGAAAACATTCGATGTGCCCCAGGCCGGCGAAACGCCGGCGCTCGGTTCCGCCGCCAGCATCTGCAAGACCTGGCGCGCTTCGGACGCTGCGCTGCCGGCCAGCGTCGCACCGAAGGTATCGAGAATGTGGCGCTTGGCGCGGTCCACGACCTCGGCGGGGAGATCGTCGAAGGTGGTACGGGCGCAGAAATGCCCGAGCTGCGACGCAGCGCTGTCGTTCATGGCGTGACTGAAGGTTCGTGAAGTGAAGTGAAGACGTCGACCGGATGGCCGGCTTCGTTGCCCTCGCGCTGGCTGCGCCACCAGGCGGCCACTTGCCGGCCGGTCGCGACCCACACGTCATCGTGCGCGACCACCTCGGCCATAAACTCGCGCAGCAGATCGATCCGTCCGGCCGTGCCGATGATCTCGGGATGCAGGCGCAGCGGAAGGCACAAGCCGAAGCGCCGAAAACCCGCGAAGTCCTGCTTCCAGTTGCTCAGCACCTCGCGGTATGACGCGATGCGCGGCTGCCCGACCGGCACGGGGGGATGGAGGTTGAAGCTGAAATAGGGCTCGTCCTCGAGTTCGTAGTGCAGCGGAAGCTCGATCAGTGCGGGGCTGGCGGCGCCGGGAGTGCCCGATGCCGGATGGAAATAGGGCAGGTCGTCGCCGCGCCACGAAGACGACCATTGGATGCCCGCGTCGCGCAGGTGCTGCGCGAAGCCTGGGGCCCAGTTTCCGAAGGGCGAGCGAAAGCCGACCGGTGCCTCGCCGATGATCTCGCGCAGCGTCGATTGGGCCGCCGCCAGGCTGTCGCGCTGCTGCGGGAGGCTCAAGGCGTCGAAGTTCTCGCAGCCGAAAGAGGCGTTGCCGATCTCGTGGCCGGCCTGGTGGATGCGCTGCACCAGCGCGCGGTGCGCCAGGGCCACGCGCCCCGGCACGAACCAGCTGGCAGGCAGCTTGAACTCGCCGAGCAGGTCGAGCAGGCGGTCGACCCCGCGCTTCGCGCCGTACTGCCAGACCGACAGGCTCTTCTCCCGGCCCGCCATGCGCGGCTCCTGCGTGAGAATGCCCGCCGTGTCGAAGAAGTCGACGGTGACGACGAAGGCCATGCGCTTGCCGCCGGGCCAGCGTTTGGCGTCGTGGGTGCTCATAAGGCAACCTCTTGTGGCACATGCCGCTCGTTCCACCACTCGGCCACGTCGCGGCAACGGGCAAACCACACGCCCTCTTGCTCGCGCATGTGTCGGCACAGGCGTTCGAGCAGCAGGATCCGCCCCGGCTTGCCGGAGACCTTGGGATGGAACAAGGTCGTCATGCAGAGGCCGTCGCGGTGCGAGCCATCGAACTCGCGCCGCCAGTTGTCGAAGGTGGTGTCGTAGCTCGCGATCCGGTCGAGGCCGGCGGGGTAGTCGGGGTTGCGCTGATAGGCGAGCGACGCGTAGTCGTCCAGCTCCCAGCGGCCTGGGATCTCGACCAGCGTGCGGCCGCTGGCTGCGTGCGCGATGAGATACGGCCGGTCGTCGCCGCGCATCGAACTCGAATAGCGCACGCCCGCGTCGAGCAGGATCTCGATGGTGTCGGCACCCCAGTCTCCCGAGGGCGTCCGGAAGCCGACGGGCGTGAGTCCCAGATGCAGGCGAAACAGCGCGAGCGACTGCGCCATCACCTCCTGCTGGCGCTCGCGCGTCAGTTGCCAGAAGGCTTCGTGCTTGTAGCCGTGATAGCCGATCTCGTGGCCGCGATCGACGATCGCGCGGATCTGCGAGGGCCAGGTCTCGAGCACCCAGCCCGGCACGAAGAAGGTGGCGGGGATGCGGTGCTCGTCGAGCATGTCCATCAGATAGCCGACCGCACGCCACGGCCCGTAGGCGCCGAGCGTGAAGAAGGAGGGGTTGCGCCAGATCGAACCGTCCAGCATCGCATTGCCGGTGGGGCCGTCGACGTCGAAGGCCAGCGCGACGCACGACTGCACGCCCTCGGGCCAGAGTCCGGCCGGCGCCGACCGGCTGTTCATGGGCAGGGCCACGTGGGCGGCCGACTCAGTTGGCACTGTCGATGATCAGCTTGGGCACGGCAAAGTCGGCGAGGCCCCATTTGGCGGCGATCTTCGCGTAGCTTCCGTCGGCGATGAGCTTGTTCATGGCGTCGACCAGCTCGGCGGCGAGTGCTTCGTTGGTCCGGCTGATGGCCAGGCCGACGTACTGGAACGTGAAAGGCTTGCCGACGGCCACGTACGCATTCGGCTCCTGGCCCATGATGTAGGGCAGGGTCTCGCCGCCTTGCACCGCGGCGTCGAGGCGGCCCTGGCGCAGTTGGGTGCGTGCATCGGACGAGCCGTCGGTGCCCGTGACGGCGATCGCCGGCTTGCCGGCCTTCACGCACTGCTCGTCGCTCCACTTGCCGATCTCGGCCGGGAAGGAGGTGCGGCGGCTTGCGCCCACTTTCTTGCCGCACAGGGCCGCCATGCTGGCGAACTCCGCCGCGCGTTCCTTCATCACGTAGAACTGCGGGCCCGTCTTGAGGTAGTCGATGAACTTGACCGCGTCACGCCGGGCCGGCAGGTCGGTCATGCCGGACAGGATGATGTCGACGCGGCCGGTGGCGAGTGAACTCATCATCTGGTCGAAACTGGTTTCTTCCCATTTGATCTTCGTGCCGAGCTTGGCGGCGAGCGCTTCGCCGAGGTCGATGTCGAAGCCGGTGAGTTTGCCACTGGCCGGGTCCTTGAATTCGAGCGGCGGATAGTTGGACACCACCGCGGCGGATATCGGTGCGCCTTTGGCGCGTGCGGTTTGCGCGTGCGCAGCGGACAGCATGAAGGCGGAGATAGCCACCATCGCGATCAGGCGCTGGATGAAACTCAGAGACATGATTCAACCCCAGTAAAGGAAGGAAAAAAAAAGACGGGAACCCGGTATGTGCTGGTATGAGGGCGTACCTATGGCGGCCGCTTGAAAGCGGCCTGCGCCGCGTCCGCCGCGAGGAAAGCAAGAAGGCTGCGCTCAATGTCTTGCGGCACCACCTGATGCGCGTTGTGGCCGCCATACGGCACCATCGATAGCCGTGCACCGGGTATGCGGGCCGCGAGTTCTTCGGAGCAATGGGCTGGCGTGCTCATGTCGTCCAGCAAGCCCAGCACCAGCGTCGGCGCCGTGATGTGGCCCAAGGCCAAGCGCCGGTCATGCGAGAGGCACGCCTCCATGCGGCGCAGCATGATCTCCTTGCCCGGAAATGCGTCCAGCGCCGCGGGCAGCGCCGCCGCGAAGGCCGCGTCGTGCCGCCTGATCCAGTCAGGCGGATAGATGGCGAGGGGTCCGGTGCGGACAAATGTCTCCACGCCCAGCCCGGTGAGGATCTCGCGCCGCATCGTCATCATCCGATCGAAATAGGCGTCCGGCCCAGCCCAGCTCGCATAGATCACCAGCCCGGCGACACGCCCGGGATGGTCGGCGGCGATGGCCTGCGCAACCGCCCCGCCGAGCGAGTGGCCGAYGATATGCGCGCGACGCAGGTCAAGTCGGTCCATCAGCCCCAGCACGTCCGCGGCCAGTTGGTCCACCGAATACGGTCCGGCCCAGGCGTCGCTGCGACCGAGCCCTCGGTGGTCATGCGTGATCACGCGAAAGCGCTCGGCGAGCGCCGGAACAATCCCCTGCCACGGCGACGCGAGCCCATTCAGGCCTGAGATCAACAGCAGCGGCTCGCCACTGCCGGTGTCCTCATAGTTCAGCTCGCCCCAATCCAGCATGATCCTTGCCATGAGTCAGGCCCTTCTGTATGACGCTTGGGGCACGTACCGTCCTCAGCGCGCCGCGATCTGGGCGGCGGCCGTGTTGCTTTCGAGGCCGTGTTTGGCCAAGGCCTTCGCATAGGCACCATCGGCCACGGCATCTTTCAGCGCCTGGGTCACAGCCAAGCGCAAGGACTGGGACTGCTTGGGGAACGCGGCGACGATAAGCAGCGAGGTCAGAGGCTTGCCGATGGTCACGTACGTACCTTTTTCCAGCGACATCGTGTAAGGGATCGATTCACTGCTCTGCACCGCGACATCGACGCGGCCCTGGCGCAATTGCAGCCGGGCAGCGGGCGTGCCGTCGGATTCCTGCACCTGAACGGCGGGGAGACCCTTGGGAAGACAGTTCGCGTCGCTCCATTTGCGCATCGCGGCATCGAAGCCATTGCGACGATTGGCGCCGACCTTCAGGCCGCACAGGTCGAGCGTGTTCGAGATGGGCGGGTGCGTGGCCAGCGTGTACGGCTGCATGCCGGACGTGAGGTAAGGCACGTAGTCCAGGCGATCGGCGGCTTCAGGCGCGTCGAGCAGGCTGAACGCCATGTCTACCCGGCCCGTGGTGAGCGAATTGATGGCCGACTCGTAGGACGTGTCCTGCCACTCGATCGGTATGCCCAGCCGGCGGCCCACATAGGCTGCCAGATCGACATCGATGCCGACGAGTTCGTTGGTTTCGGGGACCTTGTAGGCCATCGGCGGGAATGCGGCGAACAGCGCAATCGTCAGCTTCTTGCGGGCCAGGATGTCGGCCGGCAGCTGGATGGCGGGCTTCTGGGTCTGTGCGAGCAGTTCGGTGGCCGGCAGCAGGAGGACAACCGCGGCAATGAGGGCCGCACGGCGAAGAATGCGAGGTGACATGGAGAATCCAGATTGAGCGGCAAGCAACGAACGGATCAGCCGCGCACGGCGGAAATGAACTCGCGGGTGCGCGGATGCCGCGGCGTGGACAGAACTTCGGCCGGGCTGCCGGTCTCGATGACCTGCCCCTTGTCCATGAACATCACGCGTGTGGCCACATCGCGGGCGAAGCCCAGCTCGTGGGTGACCACCACCATGGTCATGCCGCTGGTTGCCAGGTCGCGCATCACCGCCAGCACTTCGCCGACGAGTTCGGGGTCGAGCGCCGAGGTCGGTTCGTCGAACAACATCAGTTGCGGCCGCATGGCCAGTGCACGTGCGATGGCCACGCGCTGCTGCTGGCCACCCGACAACTCGATCGGAAATCCGTCGCACTTGGCGCCCAGGCCGACTCGCTCCAGCAGCGCGCGGGCTTCAGGAACGACCTGGGTACGCGGACGGCGCTGCACGCGTACCGGGCCTTCGATGACGTTCTCCAGCACGGTCATGTGCGGGAACAAGTTGAAGCGCTGAAACACCATGCCGGTCTTCAGCCGCTGGCGCGCGATCTCGCTTTCAGACAGCGGATGCAGCTTGTCACCGACACGCCGGAAGCCCACCAGTTCTCCGCCCACCCAAAGCGCGCCGTCGGTGACGACTTCGAGCTGGTTGATGCAACGCAGGAAGGTGCTCTTGCCCGAACCCGAAGGACCGATGATGCACAGCACTTCTCCTGCGGCGATGTCCAAGGTGATGCCCTGCAGCGCGTCGAAGCTGCCGAAGCTCTTGCGTACATCGATCGCGCGGACGATGGGCTGGGCTGTCGTATTCACGGTGTTCGTCATGTTCATTGCCTCGAGGTCGCGCGGCCCGCGCCGCGGGCGTAGTAGGACTCCACGCGCGATTGGGCCAACGACAGCACGCTGACAACCACGATGTACCAGATGCCTGCCACGATCAGCAGTTCGATCACGCGCGCGTTGGCGTAGTAGATGTTCTGCGCGTTGTGCAGCATCTCGGCGTACTGGATGACGCTGGCCAGCGAGGTGAGCTTGATCATGCCGACGAACTCGTTGCCGATCGGCGGGATGATCACGCGCATGGCCTGCGGCAGGATCACCCGGCGCAGCGCCAGCAGGCGCGGCATGCCGATGGACTTGGCGGCTTCGTACTGGCCGACGTCGACCGACAGCAGCCCGGCGCGCACCACTTCCGAGGTGTAAGCCCCCTGGTTGATGCCGAGACCCAGCAGCGCAGCGAGAAAGGGCGTCATCAAATCGACCGTGCGAGCTTCCCAGACGCCGGGGATCCCGACTGTCGGGAACACCAGTGCGAGGTTGAACCACAGCAGCAGTTGCAGGATGACCGGCGTGCCGCGGAACAACCACGTGTAGCCCCGCGCGACCCAGCTCAGCACGGGGTTGGTGGACAGGCGCATGATCGCCGTGACCACGCCGAGCGCAATGCCGAGCGCCATCGCCAGAACGCTCATCACGACCGTGTTGACCAGTCCGTCGAGGATGGCCTGCGCGGTCAGGAAGCGCGCAACGTACGCCCATTCGATCTTGCCGTGCGCGAAGGCGTTGGCCACGAATGCGAGTGCAAGCACGATCAGAGCGGTGGAAACGTAGCGCCCCCAGTAGCGGCGCGGCACGTGCTCGAGGTGCGAGATGCTCGTGAGCTCGGGTACGGCGACCGACGCCGAAGAGGCGGCGGTCAGCATCGCGGGCCCCGGTAGCCGGCGATCCATTGGCCTTCTGCGGCCAGCTTCACCTTCATTCGCGCAATCTGTTCCAGCACGCGCGCCGGCGCGGTGCCGCCCTGGCCGGTGCGCGCGGCCACCGCCGCGTCCAGCGTGAGATGCTTGAGCACTTCGGGCGTGAGACGCGGGTCGACTTCGGCCAGCAGTTCGACCGGGACATCGCTCAGTTCGATCTGCTTGGCTTCGCAGGCCTTGACCAAGGCGCCGGTGATCTCGTGGGCCTCGCTGAACGGCACGCCGTTGACAGCGAGCCAGTCCGCGACTTCGGTGGCGAGCGTGAAGCCCAGGGGCGCCTGGCGCCTCAGTTGTTCGACATTGACGCGCATGGTGCGGATCATCCCGGCCATGGCCGGCAGCACCAGCGACAGCGTGTCGATGCTGTCGAAGGCCGCGCTCTTGTCTTCGGCCAGATCGCGGTTGTAGGCCAGCGGAAGCGACTTGAGCGCCGACAGCATGCCCACCAGGTTGCCGATGAGCCGGCCGGCCTTGCCGCGGCTCAGCTCGGCGATGTCCGGGTTCTTCTTCTGCGGCATGATCGAACTGCCGGTGCAGTAGCCGTCGTCGAGCTCCACCCACTGGAACTGGCGCGAGGACCACAGCACCACCTCTTCGGAGAGGCGCGACAGCTCCACCGCGAGCATGCTGGTGATGAAGAGGAACTCGCATACGTGGTCGCGCGCCGCGACGGCATCGATCGAGTTCTCGCAGGGCGCGTCGTAGCCGAGTTCTTCGGCGGACAGTTCCGGCGAACGGCAGATCGCCGAACCGGCCAGCGCCGCGGCGCCGAGGGGAGAGCGGGCGCTGCGGCGGTCCCAGTCGATCAGGCGGTCGATGTTGCGGCCGATCGCTTGTGCATGTGCCATCAGGTGATGCGCGAACACGATGGGCTGCGCCGGCTGCAGATGGGTGAAGCCTGTCGACAAGGTTCCGGTGTGCAGCAGGGCCTGGGCGACCAGGGCTTCCTGCAGGTCGAGCACCGCGCTGGCGATGGTGCGGGCGCGGTCGCGCAGATAGAGCTTCAGGTCGTTGGCTGCCTGGTCGTTGCGCGAGCGGCCGGCGCGCAGCTTGCCGCCGATCGCGCCCAGCCGCTGGGTGAGCACGCGTTCGAGGAAGGTATGGACGTCTTCGTCGGCCTCGGAGGGATTCAGCTTGCCGGCGGCGTATTCCTGTTCCACCGCGTCCAGGGCCGCGAGCAAGTCGGCAAGCTCGCCGGCCTGCAGCACGCCGGCATGCGTCAGCTCACGCGCATGGGCGCGCGATCCGGCCAGGTCGTAGGGCACCAGCCTGAAGAAGCTGGGTTCCGAGCGCGACAGCGCCTTCAGCGCCGCCGAGGGTTCGGACTTGAAACGCGCGCCCCAAAGGCGCTGCGTCACGTTGGGCTCCTGTTTTTGCATATCGCTACCATGAAGAGATGACATGGTCTGGATGGTAGTGAGCATTCCCGACCATGGAAAACGAGATTAAGACCCGCATCGCTTGCAAAAAAACTCAGCATCCAGAGGGCTCCGATCCAAGCTCCGAGGCGGGAAAACGAGGCTTGTGGCCCGAACCTTGCGAGCCTTAAAACCCCCCGAAGATTTCTTGGAATAGAAGCATCCCATGTCCGACATGATGAAGCGCCTGACGGTGCGAAACAGACTGCCTCCGCTCAACGCGCTGCGTGCATTCGATGCCACCGCCCGCCATCTCACCGTGGTGAAGGCCGCGGACGAACTGAGCGTCACGCCAAGTGCCGTCAGCCATCAGCTGCGAATTCTCGAAGACGCGTTGGGCGTTCAACTCTTCAGCCGTTCCAAGACCCGCTTGAAGCTCACCTCGCACGGTGAAGCCTTGTTGCCCTCGATTCGCGCGGCTTTCCAGATGATCGCTTCGGCCGCGGCCAAGCTCGGCGATGCGGTGATGGTGGGCGACCTGGTGGTGTCCGCGCCCGTCGGACTCTCGTCGCGTCTGTTGACGCGTCATATCGGCGAATTCATGGTGGCGCACCCCGACGTCAGGTTCAAGCTGGTCGCCTCCAACGAGGACAAGGAGGTCTACCAGACCGGCGTGGACCTGTGCATTCGCTACGGCACCGGCATCTGGCCCGAACGGCAGGTGCGCCTGATGAGCCACGTGGAGCTGTTCCCGGTTTGCAGCCCGGCGATGATCAACGACCCGCACGGTGTGCGGACGGTGGATGACCTGAAACACCACTTGCTGTTGTGCGAGGACGCAGGCGCCGAGTGGACGCGCTGGCTGCTCGCTTCCGACGCACCCGCCGCAGGCTTTCGGATGATCGAAATGGGCAACGCGCACATCGCGATCGAGGCCGCGCTCCATGGCCAGGGCGCGGCCTTGGGTGACAGCCTCCTGCTCGGCGACGATCTGGCAGAAGGCCGGCTGGTGCGGCTGTTCGAGAACAGCGTGCCGGCCAAGCATGCGTACTACGTGGTATGCCGCCACGAGATGTGCGAGAACCCGCTGGTCGCGGGCTTCACCGACTGGATTCTCGGTAAGGTCCGCGTGGCGGGATAGCCAGCAGCCGTGGCCGGGACTACGATTCCCCTTGTTTGGCAAACGATCGCACGGTCTGCTGCAGCATCTGGTGGGCAGCTGCCGCCTGATCGACCAGCGTATGCACATGCTGCCGATCGGCCTCCAGGCTCTCGCCCAAGTGAACGAGTTCGTTCGCGACTGCAGTCGGTGCGGGGCCGCCGTACAGAATTCGGCGTTTGACGAAGGCCGCCGGATTCATCGCCTCGGCAAATGCGGCTGCAGAGAGCTCAGGCGGCTCGTGGCCCAAGGTCTTCGCGGCCGCGTCGAGCTGACGGCTCGTCGCTTGAGAGGGCGTCACGCCCGCCTCCTTGGATTGCCGCACGAACACGGCGACGATCTGATGGGCCGTGCGCCACGCAATGTGGGCGTTGCGCACCAGCGCGCCGGCCAGGTCCGTCACCTGCGCCCAGTTCGCGCCCGCGAGTTCAAGCATGCGGTCATCGTGGACTTTAAGGTCTCGCAGGAGTGGTCCCAGCGTCTCCAGCCGCACGCTCAGGTCCCGGCCCAGTTCCCATAGGATGGCCTGACTGCTCCTGCGCTCCATGATCGGAAAACCTGTGGGCCCCCGTTCCGCGACCATGACCGTGGTCACGGCCCCCATCGCGCGGGCTGAAATGGACTTCATGTCTTCCAGTCCATCTGGATTCTTCTTCTGCGGCATGATGCTGCTCGTGCCGCAGTAGCGATCGGGCAGCTCGACCATCGCGAATTCCGTGGTCGACCACAAGAAGAGGTCGTCGGCCATACGCGCCAGGCCCTGCCCCAGGGTTGCGAGAACCCCCACGTATTCCATCAGGAGATCCTGGCTCAGGATCGCATCCATGGTGTGCGGCAGTGGCTGATCGAAGCCCAGCAGTTGGCTGACGCGATGACGATCGATCGGAAAGTCGCTGCCGGTGAGGATGGCCGCGCCAGCGGGTGAACTGTTCAGCCGGGCGTGGAACGACACCAGCCGCGCCATATCGCGCGCAAACACCGCCTCGAACATCGTGAGCCAGTGCGCGAATGTGGTCGGCTGCGCATGCTGTCCGTGGGTGTAGCCCGGCATCACGGTCTCGCAATGGCGTCCAGCAAGTTCGATCAGCGTTTGCCGAACATCGCATAAGGCGGCCATCAAGCGGTGCACATGGTTGCGTATGGTCAGGCGCCGGGCCACTTCGGCCAGGTCACCCGAGCTGCGACCGATGTGCAAGTAGCCGCCGACGTCTTCTCCCAGCGTGTGGATGAGGTAGTGCTCCCCCGAGTGCATGCCGCCGTCGACCCGGTTGCGCGCCTGCGCCACGCCTTCCTCTTCCATGGACAGCAAGCCGCTCAGCAGCGCGGCGCCGATGTCGCGCGGAATGATGCCGGTCTCGGTCAACATGACGGCATGCGCCTTGTCGAAGGCATGGATCGCGTGTACCGATTCGCCGAGCAGGCTGGAACGATGGAAGTCGAGATGCGCGAGCGGCGCCTCGGTCAAACGGGTACCGGCGGAACGAAAGCCGCGATAGGTGGTGTCGGGATGCTTCATGACAGTCGTCCTGTGGCCTTGCTCACTGCTGGCGCGGCTGGGTGTTGATGGTGATTTCCTGAACCTTTGCGTAGTCGAGTTTCCAGGCGTCGAAGATCTTGGCGTAGGTGCCGTCCTTGATCATCGAAGCGAGTGCGTCGGCGACCACATCGCGTAGCGCCGACTTCGACTTGGCAAAGGCAAACCCCGCGAGGTCGACGGTGGCGGGCTTGCCGATGAGGATGAACTTACCCTTGTCGGGCGATTTCGGATCCTCGTTGATGTAGCGGATCGCGTCCACGCTCTGCGCCGCGGCGACGACCCGTCCCTGCATGAGGTGCATGCGGGCGTCCGCCGTCTTGTCCGTCAGTGAAAAGCGCATCTCGGGCAAGCCCTTGGCGACGCACACGTTCTGATTGACCTCCTTCAGGCGGATGAAGAAGATGCCGTTGCGGTTGACTGCAACGTCCTTGCCGCAGACATCCTCGACCTTCTTCAATTGTTGCGCCTTGTCGGCGAAGGCGAAGAGCTGCGTCCCTGTTGCGAAGTAGTCGATGAAGTCCGTCTTGTCGCGCCGCGTCGCGATATCGGCAATGACCGACGCACCCATGTCGATGCGGCCAGTGTCGATGGAGTTGATGATCTGGTCGAGCGACTGTTCCTGCCATTCGATCTTCAGCCCAAGGCGCTTGCCGATCTCCTCCACCAGGTCGATGTCGAGTCCCATCAGCTTCTGTGTGAGCGGATCCTTGTACTCAAGGGGTATGTAGGTGGGGCTGGTGCCGACGACGATCTTGCCGGCGCGACGGTAGGCCTCCGGCACGCGCGACGGCAACGCAGCGGCCGACACCGCATTCGAGGACGCGGCGGGTATTGGGTCTTCGGCGTGGACGGCCAGGGTGGTCGACAGGCCGAGGGCGAGGGCGAGGGCCGGCCAATGCCGATGCCAGAGCGGATTGAATTTCATGATGACCTCAATGTGGGAGGAGTGCGGATGAAGCAGCAGACGACGATGCGGGCGATGGCCGGTGCAGGCGCTGCAGGAACTCTCTGGTGCGGGACTGCCGCGGGTTGCCGAACAGCTGGGCCGGTGGGCCGCATTCGACGACGCAGCCTTCCTCCATGAAGGCCACGCGATCGCAAACCTCCTGGGCAAAGGCCAACTCGTGGGTGACCAGAATCATGGTGCGCCCTTCGGCGGCCAGGTCCTTCATCACGGAGAGCACTTCACCGACCAGCTCGGAATCGAGGGCCGAGGTGGGTTCATCGAGCAGAAGCATCGTGGGCTCCATGGCAATGGCCCGGGCAATGGCCACGCGTTGCTGCTGCCCACCGGAAAGCTGCGACGGATACCTGTCGCAAAAGCTTGCCAGACCCACGCGGTCGAGAAGGCGTCGGCCTTGCGCCTCGGCCGTCGACCTGTCGGCGCCCTTGACGATCATGGGGCCGCTCGCGACGTTTTCCAGCGCAGTCATGTGGGGAAAGAGATTGAACTTCTGGAACACCATGCCCACCCGGCTGCGTTGCTCGGCCACCTTGCGATCACCGTGTTCATGCAGCTTGCCGTTGCGCAGTGCGTAGCCTACGACTTCGCCATTGACGAACAACTCGCCGCGGTCGATGGATTCGAGCTGATTGAAGCAGCGCAGGAAAGTGCTCTTGCCGCTGCCCGACGGCCCGACGATGCCGAATACCTCGCCGGCCTGCACTTCAAGGGACACGCCGCGCAGCACCTGGACATCACCGAAAGATTTCCAGACATCACGCGCTACAGCGATCGGATTCATGCGGTCACCTCCACGATCTTGGGCGCCGCCACGGCGCGCCCCGGATTGACACGGTTCAACGAACGCGCCAGGCGCCGCTCGAGCCTTCTCTGCAAGTAGCTGAGGACGGTGACCGTCACCAGGTAGTAGATGGCGCACACGAACAACAGCTCGATTACCCGGTTGTTCACGTAGTAGATGAGCGAGGCCGAGTGAACCACCTCCTGATAGTTGATGGCGGCCGCCAGCGACGTGGTCTTCAACATGCTGATCACCTCGTTCCCTATCGGCGGCATGATGACCCGCAGTGTCTGCGGCAGCACGATCTTGCGCATGACCTGGGTCTTGCGCATGCCCAGGGCTTGCGCGGCTTCGTACTGGCCGGCGTCGATCGAAAGGATGCCGGCCCGGATCACCTCCGCCGTATAGGCGCCTTGGCAGACGCCCAAGCCAAGCAGGGCCGCGAGGAAGGGCGTCATCAGCGTGACCGTGCCCACCTCCCAGACCCCGGGCAGCCCCACGGTTTGGAACACCAGCGCCAGGTTGAACCACAGCAGCAGCTGCAGGTAGACCGGCGTGCCCCGGAAAAACCAGATGTAGCTCGACGCGACGAACCGCGACACGGGGTTGGACGACAGGCGCATCAGGGCGACGAGCAGCCCCAGTCCGATGCCCAGCCCCATGGCGCAGACCGTGAGGATCAGCGTGTTGCCCATGCCGCGCAGGATGGCCGTCGCGGTGAGGAATTGCCGCACATACTCCCACTCGATCTTGCTCGTGGCGAAAGCTTGCACGAGGAACACCATCACGGCAGCAGAGAGCGCTGCCGTGATCCAGCGGCCAGGATGCCGCAGAGGTACGCGTGGAATGCCGGCCAAGGACGGCAAAGGCTGAGCGGAACGGTGGTCATTGTCCATGGCGCTTTCTCCTCGTCTGCGGTTTCCTGTCACGCCTGCTTGAGCCGGCGCTGGTGCATCACTCGCCCGATGGTGTTCAGCAGCAGTTGCGCCGCCAATATCGCAGTCGAACCAGAATGGTCGTAGTCGGGCGCGACTTCGACCAGGTCGATGCCCACGACCTCGCCCTGCAGCGCCAGCCCGGCGAAGATCTCCAGGCCCTCGTAGTACGTCAGTCCGCCATGGCTCGGCGTGCCCGTTCCAGGCGCGATGGAAGGATCGAAGCCGTCGATGTCGATGGTCAGGTAGTAGCGCACCCCTTTCGGGATCCGGTCGAGCACGCCCTGCACGCCGAGCTTGCGCAATTGGCGCACCGAGATGATGTCGGAACCCATTCGCCTTGCTTCTTCGTAGCCTTCCCGTGCGGTTGACGAGACGTTGCGGATGCCGATCTGCGTCATGCCCGACACCACGGATCTTTCCGCGGCGCGACGCAGGGGATTGCCATGGCCGTGGCGAACACCATGCCGCTCGTCGACGAAATCCAGGTGCGCATCGATATGCACCACATGAAAAGGCTCCTGCCCCTCGAAGGCGGCAATGCAGGGAATGTTGATGGAGTGGTCCCCGCCCAGCACCACCGGCAGGGCCCCGGCAGCCAGCATCTTGCGCACGCCGTATTCGATGTTGTCGTGGCATTTCTCGGTGTTCGTGTGGACCATGTCGGCGTCGCCGATGTCGACCATCCGGACCTCGCCAGCGGGCATGTAGAGCACGTCGTCCTCGAAGTCGTAGGCGCCTCCATGACCAAAGGCGAACAGCGTCGACGCCTCCCGAATCGACCGGGGACCGAAGCGAGCGCCGGCCCGCCATTGGGTGCCGCAATCGAAGGGGGCCCCCATCACGGCAACATCTGCGTCGATGGCATTCCAATCGAGGCACAGGGGCGACTTTCCGAATGTGCAGATGCCCACGAAGGGCAGGTCCAGGCGGTCCTGGTCGTAGCGGTTCTTCTCGGCGGTTTGACTCACTTGCGGATCCTTTCGGCGTTGGCTCAAGTGAATTCTGGACACTGGAACCCTCCGGTAAAATCACAAAGTTGCGATATTCATTTCCGGAAATCCGGATGTATCCCCATGCAAGTCCATGACGCCGACCTCAAGCTTCTGCGGGTGTTCGATACCGTCATTCGCTGCGGCGGCTTCGCCGCAGCCCAGTCGACCCTGAGCCTCAGCGGCTCCCGCATCAGCGAGTACATGTCGCAGCTCGAGACACGCGTGGGCGTGCGCCTGTGCGAACGCGGCCGCGCCGGCTTCCGATTGACCGAGGATGGCGTCCAACTGCATGAGGCCGCACAACGTCTGCTTGGAGCCGTCGATACCTTTTCGATGGAGTCGGGTTCGCTCGGCAAGCAACTGCGCGGTGTTCTGCGCTTCGGCGTGATCGAAGCCACGCTGACCGACGATCATTCTCCGTTGCTGCCCGCGATCCGCAGCTTCGTGCGGGTGGCGCCCGATGTCCACTTGCAGATCGTGATGGACACCCCGGCGGGGATGGAGCAGCGGGTCCTCGACGGCAGCCTCCATCTCGCGCTGGGACCGTTCCCCGATCGGAACGCCGGACTCGACGACAAGACCCTCTACCGGGAGGAGCAGCTCCTGTATTGCGCATCACCCCATCCGGTCTACTCGTGCCCGTCGGGCCCCCGGCAGCTCGAAGAAATACATCGCTCCAGGCTTGCGGCGCGAAGCTACCTGCGAGGCCAGGAGTTGGCGCTGCTCCAGATCGCCGAGGCGTCAGCATCCGTGGACAACGTGGAAGGCCGTGCGCTGCTGATCCTCTCGGGCAAATACCTCGGGTTCCTGCCGGCTCATTACGCACATCCCTGGGAGCAAAGCGGCCTGCTCAAGCGCGTCAGCCCCGAGCGCTTTCGCACACACCTGGAGTTCAGGGCAATCTGGCGGCATGGCCCTCACCCTGCCCGCGTGGTCCAGAGCTTTCTGGATCATTTGGTGTCTGCCAGTCAGCAACGTGCGCGACCCGAGCGCAAGGCTTGAAGACCGGAGTCCTTCCTCACTGCCTGGTGCGCATCGGGGCGAATGCATTCATTCCGAGTGGCCGGTCGGCCGGCAGGCGTAGCCTTGAATCCGCTCGGGGGAGGCGTGCAAGGCGCACGGTCCGGGCAGCCGAAAATCCGCCGAATTAATTAATTTGCTGAGGGCGCCGACAATCATCCCCACGCCGCCGTGCACCCCGTGCGCGCTGGCGCTGGCCTCAAGGCAGTTCCGCAGTCGGCGCGCCGACCGCTCCACGCACGAGGAGCCCTGATGTGCAGGACCACAGGTCGAGGTTCATCAACACTGGTTTCATTCTCTGAGGAGGCCGGCATGCGCCGACTGCGTCTAGAAGCGAGCACTGCATGACAAAGATCAAGCATGTCCAGGGCATCGAACTCGTCGATTCACAAGGCATTTCCCGCGTCGCGGCGGCGGTCGTGCTCGACTCCGGCGCCTGTGGTTTTGCTGCCGCCTCCCGGCGGTATCGAGGCTCGACCTCCGCCGGCGCCTTGACCCACTTCTTCACGGTGTTGCGCGACAGGCCCGTACGCCTTGCGATGTCGCTGAACGAGAGATGGTCGCGGAAGTGCATCCGCTTGACCTTGCCAATCATGTCCATGGTGATCACCTGTTCGCCCCGCTGAAATATTCAGCAGGGCAGTTGAGCACCCTGGTCAAATTTGAATCGGCAGACCCGGGTTCAGGTGATCAATTTTCGGTCGGCGCCAACACGGCATGACACAAGGAACATCACAGTGGCCGCTGTTCAAGCCGCATTTCAAAGGGCAAGGGAGCTGGGGGCCGAACCAGCAAACAGCGACGTCAACTGAGGCTGCTGCGCCAATCGGCGCGTACGTTCAATTCGTTCAATTGGTTCCCGCATTGACCGACAGCGCATTTTGAATTGCACCAACCCGCCCGGGTGCGCCAAGGCGCGTCGCAGCCCCGAGCATCCGGCTGCAACAACAACTTCGGACGGACGCGGGACATGGCGCAACAGGTTTTCGACTTCGTGGTAGTGGGTGCCGGCTCGGCGGGTTGCGTGCTCGCGCACCGGCTGGTGCTGGCGGGGCGCAGCGTGCTGTTGCTGGAGGCGGGCCCGCCGGACAACGACCGCTTCATCCACATGCCCGCCACCTTCGTGCGGGTGATCGGCACCGAGCGCACCTGGGCCTACGAGAGCGAGCCGCAGAGCGCGGCGGGCGGTCGCAAGATGTTCGTGCCGCAGGGCCGCACGCTGGGCGGGGGCAGTTCGGTTAACGCCATGGTCTACATCCGCGGCACGCCCGCCGACTACGACGGCTGGCAGTCGCAGGGCTGTGAAGGTTGGGGCTGGAGCGACGTGCTCCCCTGGTTCCGCAAGGCCGAGGCGAACTCTCGCTTCGCCTGCGAGCTGCACGGAACGAACGGGCCGCTGAAGGTGAGCGACACGCGCTTTCGGCATCCGCTGAGCCTGGCTTTCCTGCGCGCGGCGCAGCAGGCCGGCCTGGCCTACAACGACGACTTCAACGGCGCCGAGCAGGCGGGCGTGGGCTTCTACCAGACCACCACATTCGAGGGGCGGCGTGCGAGCACCGCGGCCACCTACCTCGCGGCGGTGCGCGGCAACCCGAAGCTCACGGTGGTCACCGGCGCGCACGTGATGCGCGTATTGATGCAGGACGGCGCCGCCACCGGCGTGGTCTACCGCACGGGCCGGGATGGCAGCGGCGAAGACATCGTCGCCACGGCGCGCCAGGAAGTGATCCTCTCGGCTGGCGCATTGGCCTCGTCCAAGCTGCTGCTGCTGTCGGGCATCGGCCCTGGCGCGCAGTTGCAGTCGCTGGGCATTCCGGTGGCGCGCGACCTGCCCGGCGTGGGCGAGAACTTCCAGGATCACCTGGAGGTGTCGGTCTACGGTCGTACGCGCGAGCCGATCAGCCTGCTGGGCAACGACCGCGGTCTGGCCGCGCTCAGACACGGGCTGCAATGGACGCTCTTCAACACCGGCCTGCTCACCTCCAACGTGGTCGAGAGCGGCGGCTTCGTCGACACCACCGGCGAAGGCCGGCCCGACCTCCAGTTCCACGTGCTGCCCGTGCTCGTGGGCGATGTGGACCGCGAGCCGCTGGCCGGCCATGGCCTGTCGATCAACCCCTGCTTCCTGCGGCCGAAGTCGCGCGGCAACGTGCGCCTGCGCAGCGCCGACCCGATGGCGCCCATCCTCTTCGACGGCGGCTACCTCCAGGCCAGGGAAGACGTCGACACGCTGGTGCGCGGCGTGAAGCTCGCGCGCCGCATCCTGCGCGCACCGGCGTTGCGCGAGCTGGTGAGCGAAGAACTCGCGCCCGCCGCCGCGGACGAACTGGCCGACGACGCCATCGAGGCTTACGTGCGCCAGCGCRCCAAGACCGTCTACCACCCGAGCGGCACCTGCCGCATGGGTCGCGACGACATGGCTGTGGTCGACGCGCGCATGCGCGTGCATGGGGTGGCGAAGCTGCGCGTGTGCGATGCCTCGGTGATGCCGTCGCTGGTCAGCGGCAACACCAACGCGCCGACCGTGATGCTGGCCGAGCGCTGCGCGGACTTCGCGCTGTCGGGCAACTGACATTGCGCGCTCGATCAAGGGCCGGCGTGCACCCGAACCTAGAGTCGATGCAGACAAGGAGACGCAGCGAATGAGTTCCACAGATTCGATGGCTGGCAAGGTCGCGTTCATTACCGGTGGCGGCACAGGCATCGGCGCGGCGGTGGCCGAACAGTTCGCGGCCGCAGGCGGCCGCGTGGTGCTGATGGGGCGCCGTCTCGCGCAGCTCGAAGCCGTCGCCTCCGCACTCGGTGGGCTCGCGGTGGCGGGCGATGCCGCCAACACCACCGATGTGCGGCGCGCGCTGGCCGAGGCCCGCGAAAAATACGGCGGTGTCGACGTGCTGGTCGCCAACGCGGGTGGCCACGGCGTGGGCGATGCGCTGTCCACCGACGACGCCTCGTGGGCGCTCTCCACGCGGCTGAACCTCGACACCGCCTTCATCTGCGCCCGCGAGCTGCTGCCCGAGCTCATCGAGCGGCGCGGCAACATCGTGGTGCTGTCGTCGCTGGCCGGCCACTTCGCGGGCCCGGGCGTGATCGGCTACGTGACGATGAAGCATGCGCTCATCGGCCTTGTGCGTTCGCTGGCGCGCGACTACGGTAAGCAGGGCGTGCGCGTGAATGCGGTGTGCCCCGGCTGGGTGCGTACCGAGATGGCCGACGAGCAGATGCAGGTGCTGGTCGACAGGTACCGGTTGGCGAATGCCGATGCGGCCTATGACCTGGTCACGCGCGACGTGCCGATGGGGCGCGCCGCCAGTCCGCTGGAGGTGGCCAACGCCGTGCTGTTCCTGGCCTCGCCGCTGGCCGCGATGGTCACCGGGAGTTCGCTGATGGTCGACGGCGGTGCATCTGCCGTGGACCTTCCCACCATCGCCTTCGCGCACGACGCCTGAGGAAGACGCCATGAGCACCATCCCCGCCGACACCGCCACCAAGCCCGCCGACTGGAAGACCTACGACCAGTTCGCGCTCGGCATCGCAACCAACCGCCTGCCGGCCACCGACGCACTGGTCGGCCGGACCTTGACGCTGGCCTTGCCCGGCTTTGGCCTCACGCTGCGCCTGCGTTCGCAACACGTGGTGGACTGGCAGGAGCAGGGCGCGCGCGGCGGCCATGCCCAAGGCGACTGGTACGAAGCCATCGAGGTCGCAACCGACACCTTCTTCCTCGACATCACGCAGGCCAGCCGCCCCACCGAGGCATTGACCGTGGTGCTCAACACGCGCACGCGCCGCGTGCTCGCCATCCGCTGCCGCATCGTCGGCGCAGATGAAGCTGCAGGCCAGCCGCGCGTGCCGCAGGACTTCTGGGTAGGCACGCTGGAAGGCGGGCCCGCCACAGGCGTCGTGCCCCATGCCACGCGCGACCTGATCGGCCTGCGCACCTGGCAGACCTACAGCCCCGACCACACCTACGAGCACACCTACCTGAGCGCCGAGCGCTACGCCTGGCAATGCCTGATCGGCGTGCAGCGCGGCCACGGCGACGTGGACCTCGCGAGCTACTGGAAGTTCGACGATGAGCAGTACCTCTTCACCTTCCGAGAGTTCCTGATTCCGGTCGCGTCGGTGTTCTTCTTCAACTTCGCGAGCGGCCGCTCGACGGGCAAGTTCCTCGGCGTCACCGGCAGCGGCGATATCGCCAACAACCCGGCCGGCGCCTTCATGCGCAAGGCCTCGCAAACCTTCTACCCGCCCGAGTTCGGGCCGGTCTGAATTCCCCATCCTTCGCTGTCGTACCCAGGAGCTTCACTTCATGCGCACGCCCTACCAGATCGTTGCCGATCACTATGCCGCCTCCGACCGCCAGGACCTCGAGGCCATGTTCGCCGACGTGGCCGACGACGTGCAATGGACCGAGATGGCCGGCTTTCCCTGTGCCGGCACGCATGTCGGCCCGGCGCAGGTGATCGAGAAGGTCTTCAAGGCGCTGGGCGCCGAGTGGGAGGGCTACCGCTTCGTGCTCGAGCGGCTGGTCGACGGCGGCGACTCCGTGGTCGGCATCGGCGACTACCACGGCCACCACCGCGCCACCGGCAAGGCGATGCACGCGCGCGTCACGCATGTGTGGGAGGTGCGCGGCGGCAAGGTGCGGCGCTTCGAGCAGTTCACCGACACGCTGCTCGTGGCGCGGGCCATGCAGTGACGAGCTCGTTCTTTTCTTTMTCTTCAACGCACCACCCCGGAGCCTCTTCATGAATCTGCGAGACCTGTCGATCGAACACCTCGGCCAGGTGGGCCTGCTGGCGCAGCGGCGGCGCGGCAACCACATCGACGGCCGCGAGGCGGCGCCGGCCAATGGCATGTACCTGCCGGTGGTCGACCCGGCCACCGAGATGACCGTGGCCGAGGCGCCCGACAGCGATGCGGCCGACGTGAACGCGGCGGTGGCCAGCGCGTTGCGCACCTTCGAGAGCACCGCGTGGAAGTCGCTGCGCCCCGCCGACCGCGAGCGCATGCTCTACACGCTTTCGACCCTCATCGAGTCGCACGCCGACGAACTCAGCGCGCTCGAAACCCTGCAGAGCGGCAAGCTGCGCGGCATCGCGCGCATGGTCGATGTGGGTGGCGGCGCGGAGTTCGTGCGCTACATGGCGGGCTGGGCCACCAAGCTCGAAGGGCAGACGCTCGACAACTCCATCGGCATCCCGGGACCGCAGTGGGTGACTTACACGCGGCGCGAACCTGTGGGCGTGGTCGGCGCGATCGTGCCGTGGAACTTTCCGCTCGCGATCGCGCTGTGGAAGGTCGCGCCCGCGCTCGCCGCCGGCTGTACCGTGGTGCTCAAGCCCTCGGAAGAAACGCCGCTCTCCGCGCTGCGGCTGGCTGAGCTGGCCATCGAGGCGGGCTTTCCGCCCGGCGCGCTCAACGTGGTGTGCGGCCGCGGCGCCACGGCCGGTGCCGCGCTCGCCGCGCACCCGGACATCCGCAAGATCAGCTTCACCGGCTCGACCGCCGTGGGCCAGCGCATCGGCCATGCCGCGGTCGACAACATGGCGCGCTTCACGCTGGAGCTGGGCGGCAAGTCGCCGCTCATCGTGCTCGACGACGCCGACCCGGCCGCGGCGGCGCAGGGCGCGGCCAACGGCATCTTCTTTCACCAGGGGCAGGTGTGCACGGCGGGCTCGCGCGTCTATGTGCAGCGCGGCATCTTCGACAAGGTGGTGCAGCAGCTCGCCCACGCTGCGGAGGGCCTGCGCATCGGCTCGGGCTTCGACCCGGAGGCGCAGTTCGGACCGCTCGTGTCCAGGCGCCACATGGACCGCGTGATGGCGCACATCGACGGCGCGGTGGCCGAGGGCGCCACGCTCGTCACGGGCGGCAGCCGCGCCTTCGACGGCGGCTGCTTCGTCCGGCCGACAGTGTTCGTCGACACGCAGCCTTCGATGTGCATCGTACGCGAGGAAGTGTTCGGCCCCGTCGCCACGGTGGTGCCCTTCGACGATGTCGAGGATGTCATCCGCCTCGCCAACGACAGCGCCTACGGCCTCGCCGCGAGCGTGTGGTCGAACAATCTCTCGGCTGTGCACCGCATCGTGCCGCGCCTGCAGGCCGGCGTGGTCTGGGTCAACGCGCACAACGTGCTCGACAACGCGCTGCCGCTGGGCGGCGTGAAGCAGTCGGGCTACGGGCGCGACCTGGGGCGCGCGGCGGTCGAGAGCTTCACCGAGCTCAAGAGCGTGTGCATGGCGGTGTAGCCGCGCCCGGTTCCGAACGCAACAGAACACAACAGGAGACATTCATCATGCTGAGAAAAAAGAAGATCGCGCTGTCTGCCATCGTCAGCGCCATGGGCCTCGCCGGCTTCAGCGGGGCCTGGGCACAGTCCGGCCTCGACTGCGGCCTCAACAGCGGCAAGCCCGCGACGGGCGAGCCCATTCCCATCGGCGCCGTGGTCGGCAAGACGGGGCCCGACGACTTCAGCGCTTCGGGCCAGGCGGCGGCCGCGTACTTCAAGTGCGTGAACGCCAACGGCGGCATCAACGGCCGGCCGGTCGACTACATCGTGGTTGACGACCAGTGGAACCCCGAGACCGCGGCACAGGTCGCCTCCAAGCTCGTGAAAGACCGCAAGGTGGTTGCGCTCGCGGGCAGCACCAGCTTCGTGGAATGCGGCGCCAACGCCAAAATGTACGCCGACGAAGGCGTGATGGTGATCGCCGGCACCGGCGTGCCGCGCGAGTGCTTCAACGCGCGCAACTATGTGCCCGTGAATGCGGGGCCGCGCGTGTCGGCCACCATCGCCGCGATGTATGCGGCGCAGAAGTACAAGTCGAAGAAGATGGTCTGCATCATTCCGAACATTCCGAGCCTGGGCAACTGGGCCTGCGAGGGGCCGAAGGAATGGGGCAGGAAGAATGGCGTGGAGGTCGAGACCATCGCCATCGACCCGGGTTCGGCCGATGCCACTTCCACGATGCTGCAGGCCGCCGCGAAGAAGCCCGACACCATCATCATGAACGTGCCCAAGGGCATCCTCGTGCCCATGCTGGCGGCCGCCGAGCAGCAGAACATCGGCAAGAAGATCCACTTCGTGTCGTCCGCGCCGGCCTACAACGCCGACGTGCCCAAAGCCATCGGGCCGTACTGGAAAGGCAACTTCGACGTCAACCTCGAATTCAATCCGCTCGAATCGGCCGGGCCCGACAACAAGAACTGGCTCGCGGTGATGGACCGGTACGGCGCCAGGAGCGATCCGCGCGACACCTTCTCGCAGGCCGGCTACGTCGCCGCGCGGCTCGTGACGCAGGCCCTCCTCAAGATGGACCCGAAGAAGATCGACCGCGCGAGCGTGACCGATGCCTTGCGCAAGGTGACGGACTTTCGCAGCGACGTCCTCTGCAAGCCCTTCTACGTGGGCAACGGCAACCGCCACAACGCCAACAACAGCGGGCCGATCGCAAGTCCGGACGGCAATGGCTGGCGCTTTGCGCCCGGCGGCTGCCTGACGGCGGACGATCCGGAGCTGGTGGACATCCGCGCCGACGAGCAGAAGATGGGCCTCAAGTAGGCGCACCGGGTCATGGAGGACTACCTGCCTTTCGTCATCTCGGGCCTGGGCCTAGGCGCGGTCTATGCGCTCTCGGGCGTGGGGCTGGTGGTGCTCTATCGCTCGTCGGGCGTGTTGAATTTCGCGTTCGGCGCCATCGGCGCGATCGGCGCGTACGTGGCCTGGTCGCTGCTCGGAGCGGACTGGCCGCAGGGCCTCGCGTGGTGCGCGGCCATCGTCACGTCGATGCTGCTGTCGCTGGCCTACGGGCGGTTGCTCGCGCCGCGGCTGTCGCACCGCGACCCGACCATCCGCAGCATCGCCACACTGGGCTTCGCGCTGGTGGTGGTGGGCTTCACCGAGTGGTATTGGGGCGAGCAGCCGCGCCGGCTGGTGCTGCCCACCGATGCGGGCGCGCTGGAGTTCGTGCTCGGCGAGGTCGAGGTGCGGCTCACGCACACACGGGCGCTGGGGCTCGCACTGGCGGTGCTGATGATGGGGGGCGTCGGCCTGCTGCTGTCGAAGACGCGCGTGGGCCTCAAGATGCGCGCGCTGGCCAACGACCGCGACCTGAGCGCGCTGCTGGGCATTCGTGTGCTCGGCGTCGACACGGTGGCCTGGGTGTTGAGCGGCGCCTTCGCCGGCGTGTGCGGGCTGCTGCTGGCGAACATCGTGCGGCTGCAGGCCACGCTGCTGACCTTCCTGGTGATTCCGGCCTTTGCCGCGGCGATCATCGGGCGGCTGCATTCGCTGCCGGCCACGGTGGCCGGCGGCATCGCCATCGGCGTGCTCGAAGCGCTGGCGATCACCGTGCCGGGCTTTGCGGCGTTTCGCACCGCCACGCCGTTCCTGATTGCGCTGGCCATGATCGTCTTCTTTCGCACGGGGACGCGGCAGGCATGAGCGCTTCGATCTTCAACGGCGCGGTGCCGGCTTCCGATATCGCGGCAGCGCCCGCCTCGCTGGCCGAGGCATCGCGCCGCGCGCGCCTCTCGCTGGCCATGATGGTGGGCTGCGTGCTGCTCATCGGCATCGTCGTGCCGTGGCTGGCGAATGCCTACTGGATCAAGACGCTCACCTCGTCGCTCGCGCTGTCGATCGCGGCGGCCGGCGTGGCGCTGCTCTACGGCCAGCTGGGGCTGGTGTCGCTGTGCCAGTACGCGCTGCTCGGCGCGGGCGGCTGGATCGGATTGCGCGCGGGGCACGGGCTGGGCTGGCCTTTCGAGCTGTCGGTGCTCGCGGGTGGGTTGCTGTCGTGCGGGGTGGGCATGCTCGCGGGTTTGCCGGCGCTGCGGCTCAAGGGGCTTTATCTCGCGCTCGTTACGATGATGATGGCCGGCGGCTTCCAGGTGGTGATCAACGTCATGGGCTTTCCCGACGGCGGCGCGGGCTGGCTGGGCCGCGTGTTCGGCAGCGAGCGGCTGATGATGCCGCGGCCCGCGCTGGCGCTGTCCGATGCGGCGTACTTCCGCTACGTGGCGGTGTGGCTGGCGGCGGTGCTGGCGCTGATCGAGCTGCACCGGCGCACGCGGGCCGGCCGGTCGTGGGCGCTGATCCGGCGCGGCGAGGCCGCGGCCGTGGCGGCCGGCGTGAACATCCTGCGCTACCAGACCTGGGCCTTCGGGCTGGCGGGCTTCTGCGCCGGTGTGGCGGGCGCATTGCTCGCGGGCGGTGTGGGCCAGCTCGACGGGCGAGCCTTCACCGCGGGCGATTCGGTGATGCTGTTCGCGCTCACCGTGGTGGGTGGCGTGTACCACTGGGCCGGTGCGTTGATCGCGGGGCTGTTGCTGCGCGCCGTGCCGGCATTGCTTACGGACTTCGGCGTGAACGGCTATCTCGCAATGATCTTCTTCGGCGTTGCGTTGCTGCATGCGCTCATCACGGCGCCGAGCGGCATAGCCGGGCAACTGGCGGATGCGTTCGATGCGGTGCGCAAACGGTTCGCGCGTGGCGGCAAGGAGGCCGGCCCATGATCCGGGTGAGCGATCTCACCGTCGCCTTTGGGGGCGTCAAGGCCATCGACGGACTCAGCGCCGAACTCGATGCGCCCGTGTGCGGCCTGATCGGGCCGAACGGCGCGGGCAAGACCACGCTGGTCAACGTGTTGAGCGGCCTCGTGCAGCCGCGCGCCGGCACCGTCACGGTGGACGGCGCCGACCTGCTGGGCCTGAAGCCCATCGAGCGCGTGCGCTTTGGCTTGCGGCGTTCGTTCCAGACCGAACAGGTGGTGGAAGACCTGAGCGTGTGGGACAACGTGCGGGCGCTGCTCGACCACGTGCCGCATGCACGCGGCGATGCGGCTGGGCAGGTGGCGCGGGCGCTGTCCCACACCGGGCTGCTCGACGTGGCGACTGTCCTGGGCCAACGCCTGAACCTGTTCCAGCGCCGCATGCTGGAAATCGCGAAATCGCTGGTCGGCGCGCCCAAGCTGCTGCTGCTCGACGAGCCCGGCGCGGGCCTCACCGAGCAGGAGGCCGGCGCGCTGCGCCGCGTGATCGGCTCGGTGCATTCCTTCTGCGGCGCGCAGGTGCTGCTCATCGACCACGACGTCGACCTGATCGCGGCCATCTGCACACAGACGCTGGTGCTCGACTTCGGCTGCCGCCTCGCGCTTGGGCCGACGCGCGCGGTGCTCGACGATCCGGCCGTGCGCAAGGCCTACCTGGGGACGGAATGACATGCTGAGCATCCATGATCTGCGCCTGCAGCGCGGCGGCAAGGCCGTGTTGCACGGCATCGACCTGCAGGTGCCGCCAGGTGAGGTGACCGCGCTGCTCGGCGCCAACGGCGCGGGCAAGTCGAGCACGGTGATGGCCATCGCCGGCGTGCTGCCGCTCGCCGGCGGGCGCGTCGAGGTCGAGGGCCATGCGCTGCACGGCCAGCGGCCCGAGCGGGTGCGCGCGCTGGGCGTGGCGGTGGTGCCGGAGGGGCATCGCGTGCTCGGCGACCTGTCGGTGCTCGACAACCTGCGCGCCGCAGCCACGGCGCTGCCGGCGGCCCGCGTTGCGGATTCGATCGAGCAGGTGCTTGCGGTGTTTCCCGAGCTGCGCGTGAAGCTCGCGCTGCCCGCGCGCTCGCTCTCGGGCGGGCAGAAGCAGATGGTCTGCATCGCCCAGGCACTGATCGGCAAGCCGCGCTACCTGGCGATCGACGAACTCTCGTTGGGGCTCGCGCCCACCGTGGTCAAGCGGCTGGTGGAGGTGGTGCAGCAGGTCGCGCGCGAGGGCGTCGGCGTGCTACTGATCGAACAGTTCACGACCGTGGCGCTGGCCGTCTCCAGCCGCGCCTATGTGCTGGAGCGCGGGCGGATGGCGTTCGCGGGATCATCGGAAAAATTGCGCAGCCGGCCGGAGATCCTGCACAGCAGCTACCTGGCTGCGGCCTAGCTGCAGACCCTCAGTGCGCCAGCGCCGCCGAGGCGAGGGCCTGCTCGGCCTCGCGCCGCTGGAACTCGCGCGGCGCCACGCCGTACTGGGCCTTGAACGCGCGGCAGAAATGCGCGCTGCTGTTGAAGCCCCAGGCGAAGGCGATCTCGGACACCGAGATGCGGCGGCCGGCCGCGCTACGCAGCGCCTCGCTGCAGCGTTCGAGCCGCATCTGCCAGATGAAGCGGTCCAGCGTCTGGTCTTCGTCCTCGAACACGCGGTGCAGGTAACGCTTGGAGCAGCGCAGCTGCTGTGCGATGAGGTCCAGCGACAGCGCGGGGTCTGCCAGGTGCGCATGCACGAACTGCTTGACGCGGGCCTTCAGCACGCCGGGGACCGGATGCGCGCCGAACTGCTCGTCGGAGTGCGTGGCAAGCGTCGATGCGAGCAGGCTCAGCACGGTGTCGCTGACCGAGCGGCCGACCGCGTCGGGCAGCGAGGGCAGTTGATCGGCCAGCGAGGTGAGGAACGAGCCCAGCACGGCATAGAGCCCGCGCATCGCCGGCGTGTGTGCCTCGCAGGTGTGCAGGTCGGGGATCTTCATGCCCTTGAACTGCTGCCGCGGAATCGTGATGGCCAGCAGGCGCGAGCGCTCGGGGTTGGTGATCGCATAGGGCACGCGCGGGTCGTAGAGGCTCCAGTCGCCGGGGTGCAGATGAAACTCGCGGTCTCGCTGCGAGATGTGGCCGTGGCCGCCGAGTTGCAGCACCAGCTTGTAGTGGTCGTCCAGCACGATCTCCTGGCGCGTGTCGGGCCGCGCCACGCGGTGCGAGGGGGCTTCGATCGTGAAAATGCCCAGCGGACCCAGCGCGTAGGCATCCATGCGCGCGTCGAAGGTGCCCGCATCGAGGCACTGCACGCGCAGCGCGCCGAAGTACGACTCGCTGATCCGGCCCCAGCAGGCCTGGCGGTCCTCGGGGTGTTCGAGCAGCGTGCTGAAGTGGTTTGCGTTCATGCCGTGGTGTCTCTCTTGGGGGCGCCGAAAGCGCTTCCGCAGGATAGGCATGCAGGGGCGGGCGATCATCGGTGTTTCCACCCGGCCAGGGCGGGCCCTGCACTCCCGGTCAACGCGCGGTGCGCGCCGGGTCAACGCACGGATTGGTCGCCGAAGACGCCGGCCGAAGGAATCCGCAGCCCGATTCCGCCGATGGTAATGGCCTGTCGCGAAGCCGGCCTGCATTAAAAACAATTCGCGGGCAGCTTCGCTTAGATCGGTCGTTCTGGGTCTTGCATTTACCCGACCGCCATGGAATTCAATATCCTCAAAGATTCAAGTCCCGATTGAACCAAGCGACTGTCGGCGAAATTCTATGAATGAGTAATTTGCATTGGGCGAGAGTCGACGAGCCATTTCTGAAGGGCCGTCATCTGTCCAGCCACGAATTCGCGCGTCGGAACGTCAACACAGACTCCTTGCGAATCAAACTTTGATGCCGCCTGTCCAATAAAAATCTCTGGCTTTGGAAGTACCAGCGCATCCAGGAACAGCAGGACCTTGCGCAATTCGTACTGTACGCGCGCACCACCGAGTGGTCCCGTTGCCGCTGACACTATAGCGACCGGCTTTCTTTGAAAAGGCTGGTCGTACCCGCGCGACAGCCAGTCGAGGGTGTTTTTCAGCATTCCGGGGATCGAAAAGTTGTACTCAGGCGTCGCGATAACTACGGCGTCGGCTCGTCGAATCTTCTCTTTGAGAGACATGACGGATTTCGGGATACCTCGCGCCAAGTTGTCCGCGTCGAACGGAGGAACTTCGCGCCAATCCAGGATCTCGAGGGTCATCGCCGCCGGCATGCATTCACCCGCGAGCTTGAGCGCCATCGCGTTGTATGACGCGCTCCTTAAGCTTCCGCACAGGCCGACGACCTTGAATTCTGCGACGAAGGTCATTGAGGCTGGATCCCCGCCTTTGCCACGACGGACCGCCAGCGCTCGATTTCCCGCTTGACCATATCGGTCATCTGCCCCGGCGACGACGGGGCGGGCTCGCTCCCGAGATTGAACAGCGAGGCCTTGGTGGCCGAATCCTCGGCCGCCGTTCTGATGGCCTTGTTGAGCAGGTCGACGATGTCCGCGGGCGTACCGGCTGCGGCGGCAAGGCCCAGCCACGAACGGATCTCGAAGCCTTTCAATACTGCGGAGACCGGTGGGATCTCGAGCATCGAGGGCCACGGCTGCGCGCTGGTGACCGCCAGCGCGCGCAGGCGTCCCGACTTGATGTGCGGGGAGGCAACGGTGAGTGTGTCGGCCAGGATGTCCACGTCCCCCGCGATTACGGCCTGCACTGGCGCGCCACCGCCGCGGTAGGGCACATGCAGCAACTTGACGTTGGCCGTCACTCCGAGCAGCTCCCCGACCATATGCTGCGTGGAGCCGACGCCGACGGAAGTGAACGTCACTTCGTCCGGCTTCTTTCCCGCGAGCGCGAGCAGGTCCTGCAGGCTCTTGGCGGGATGCTCCGAACGCACCGCGATCACAAAAGGAAAGCTCGTCACGGTGGAGATGAACGAGAAATCCCGGATCGCGTCGAAAGGCAATGACTTCCGAAGCGCGGCGGATACCGTGTGGGCGCCTGTCAGCATGACGAGGTTGTAGCCATCCGGCTTCGACTTGGCTACGTAGTCGCTGGCGATGGCGCCGCCTGCGCCGCTCTTGATGTCGACCACCACGGGTTGTTTGAGCACGTCCTGCATCTTCTGCGCGAAGAGTCGGGACACTACATCGGCATTGCCGCCCGCACCGAAGCCATGCGTCAGCTGGAGGGCGCGCGAGGGATACCTGTCCTGTGCAAGGGCCGCGGGCACCAGCAAGCTTCCGGCCGCGCCAGCAATGAAGCTGCGTCTGCTGATCTGAACCATGTCTGTCTCCTGTTTTCTGTCTTATCGGTTTCCCGGCGTGAATCCCTGCCAGACCGCGTCGTAGTCGACCTGTAGGTTCCTAGCGGCCAGGGCCTGGGCGGTCGGCCTGAAGACATACCGGCTTTCGAACATGAAGGCCAGCGTGTCCCGGATCCGGTGAGGGGCAAGCTCCGCGGCGCTCGCCTTCTCGAATGTCGCCGCATCGGGGCCGTGCGGCAGCATGCAGTTGTGCAGGCTCATTCCGCCAGGGACGAAACCCTCGGCCTTGGCGTCGTAGACGCCGCGAACCAGCCCCATGAGCTCGCTCATGACGTTGCGATGGAACCATGGCGGACGGAAGGTGTCTTCGGCGACGAGCCAGCGCGGGGGGAAGATCACGAAGTCGCAGTTCGCCACGCCCGGCGTGTCGGTGCCCGACGTGAGCACGGTGTAAATCGACGGGTCCGGATGATCGAAGCTGATGGTGCCGATCGTCATGAACCGCGCCAGGTCGTACTTGTAAGGCGTGAGGTTGCCATGCCATGCGACGACGTCGAGCGGAGAATGCGGCTGGCCGCCTTCCCAGAGATGGCCGAGAAACTTGTTGACGATGCGCACCGGACCGACGTCGGTCTCGAAGGCCGCAACCGGCGCGAGGAAGTCTCTGGCATTGGCCAGACCGTTCGAACCGATCGGGCCGAGCTCCGGCAGCCGGAATGGCGCGCCGTAGTTCTCGCAGACATAGCCGCGGGCCTCTGCTTCAGGTAGTTCGACCCTGAATCGCATCCCGCGGGGCACGAGCGCAATTTCGCCGGGCTGCACATGCAGCTGCCCGAGCTCCGTGTGCAGCAGCAGCGCGCCCGTCTGCGGAACGATCAGGAACTCCCCATCCGAGTTCATGAAGTAGCGCCTTTCCATCGAGTGATTGGCGAGATAGACATGCACCGCGCAACCGGTCTGCGCATGGGCGTCGCCATTGCCAGCGATGGTGACCATGCCGTCGACGAAGTCGGCGGGGACGTCGGGCATTGGCCACGGGTCCCAGCGCAGACGGTTCGCCGGTGTTTCTGTCTCATTGAAGGGGCCGCTGCGCCAGCGCCGGTCGTCGATCCGTGCGAAAACTTCGTGCATCGCGCTAGGCTGGATGCGGTACATCCACGTCCTGCGGTTCTGTTCGCGTGGTGCGGTGAAGGCGGCCCCCGACAGCAGCTCCGCGTACAGCCCCATGGGCGCCTGCTGCGGCGAGTTACGCCCGACCGGCAGGGCGCCCGGGCGGGCCTCGCTGACGAACTGGTTTCCGAAGCCGCTCTGGTAGGAGATAGCGGGAACGTCCTTGCGCGCCATGGGGCTGGCTCCTTGCGTTGCGCGGGTCACTGTTGCCATTGCGGCGTGAAGAAATCGGCCGGGACGAGGATGCGGGACTCCTGGCTCTGCAGGAGCGGCAGCATCTTGGCGACATAGGCCTTGAAGCCCGGGTCCGCCATCAGCGCATGGCGCCGGCCCGTGCGTTCGTTCATGTCCTCGTAGGCCCACAGGTGAACGATCTGGCTGAGCGCGCCCGTCTCGGACCGGTAGTAGCCGACCATCCGTCCGAGGATGCGCTTCTGGATCTCCAGTCCCTCGGCTTCATACAGCGCGAGATATTCCCGCCATTTGCCGGGATGGGTTGTATACGTTCTCTGTTCGACGATCATGTCTGTCTCCTTCTGTGAATCAGTCCCGCGCCGCACGCAGGATCGCGCTGCACTGCCCGAAGCCGATGCCCACGTAGCCGGGCGCTTCGCAGCGGCCGGTGAGGGTGACTTCGTCGCCATCGGCCAGGAAGGTGCGCAGCTCGCCGCCGGGCAGCGTAAGCGGCCGGCTGCCGCCCGAAGTGATCTCGAGCAGGCTGCCGAGCGCGTCGACGCTGTCGCCCGATACGGTGCCGGAGCCCAGCAGGTCGCCGGTGTCGAGCGCGCCGCCATTGCTCGTGTGGTGTGCCAGCATCTGTGCGACGGTCCAGTAGAGAAGGTCGGTACCCGACCGCGACAGCCGCTGCGGTGGCAGTCCAGCAGCGGCCATCCGTTCGCTGCGCAAGTGGGCGTCGAGCGTGATGCGTAGTCCACCGTGGCGCTGGTCGGCGTCGTCCCACAGGTAGGGAAGGGGAGCCGGATCGCCCGCGGGCCTTGCCGCTGCTGGCGAGCGAAAAGGCACCAGTGCCTCGGCTGTGACGACCCAGGGCGATACCGTCGTCGCGAAGCTCTTCGCGAGAAATGGCCCCAGGGGTTGGTATTCCCAGGCCTGGATGTCGCGCGCCGACCAATCGTTGAGCAGCGAGAAGCCGAATACGTGTTTCCACGCATCACCGACCGTGATTGGCAGGCCCTGCCCGGACGGACTGCCGACATAGACGCCGAGCTCGACCTCGTAGTCCAGCCTTTGCGCCGGCGCAAAGCGCGGCTCCACGTCGCCCGGCGCCTTCAGCTGGCCGAACGGACGCTGCACCGGTGCGCCGCTGACGCGCACGCTGTTGGCCCGGCCGTTGTAGGCGATGGGCACATGCTTGTAGTTCGGCAGCAGCGGCATGTCCGGGCGGAACAGCCGACCGGCATTCGTTGCGTGGTGGATCGACGCGAAGAAATCGGTGAAGCCACCGACCTTCACCGGCATCAGCAGTTGCACCTCGTCCAGGCTAGACATCGCGCGACTGGCGGCGTCCCGGGTGGCCTTCGAGTCAGCACGCTCGGCCAGCAGTTGCGACAACCCCGCGCGCAAGGCTGAAGCGGCCGGTGCGCCCAGCGCCATCAGGTCGTTCAGCGTGGGGGCGCGGCAGGCGAGCGCAGCCGTGCCGGCGAGCCCGTCCAGATGTTCCGCACAAGCGCCGACATCGAGGATGCGGTCGCCGATGCCCACGCCGCAACGGGCCGGCCCGTCGCCGGCGCGCGGGCGGAACACGGCGAAGGGCAGGTTCTGGATCGGGAAGTCGGCGTCGGCTGCGTTGGCCGAGGCGACCCAACTGCGCAGGGCAGGGTCGTGGGTGGCGTTCGGCATTGCGTTCACAGGCTGTGTCCTCCGTCAATCACGATGCGTATGCCGGTGGCAGTCCGCAAGTGCGTCACGCAGGCCAGCACCGAGAGCGCCACATCCTCGGGCGTGACGATGCGCCCCAGCGGTGTGGCCGCAGCTTTCTTCTCCAGCTCCTCGCGGTTGCGTCCCTGGACGAAATCGGTGTCGACCGAGGCCGGCGACACACTGAGAAAGCGCACGCCCGGGCCGAAGGCGCGGGCCAGCGACACCGTCATCGTGTCCAGCGCGGCCTTGGCCGCGCAGTAGGCGACGTTGCTGCCCAGGCCGGTGAAGGCCGACACCGATGAAACGTTCACCACGGTGGCGGCGCTTGAGGCGCGCAGCAGTGGCAGCAGTGCGCGGGTGATCGAGAACGGCCCACCAGTGTTGGCCAGCAGGATCTCGTTGAAGAGCACGGGCGTCAGCGCATCCAGGTTGGCGTGCGGAATGCGCTGGGTGAAACCGGCCGAGTTCACGAGGATGTCGATGCGGCCGAACGCGGCCTGTAGCGATTCCGCGAGCGCCGCATGCGCGCCGCTGTCGGTCAGCGGCATGTGCAGGGTCTGGTGCCGCTCGCCGGGAAGCTGGGTGCGCAGCAGCTCGGCGCGTTGTTCGCCCTGATTGAAGCCGATGACGACCGTGGCACCCGATGCGGCCAGCAATCGGACGGTGGCGGCGCCGATGCCGCTGCTGCCGCCGGTGACGACGGCGACCTTGCCGTTCAGCGCATCGGATGCGCCAGGCTGTGAAAGAGTCATGATGGTTCGCTGTAGGGAGTGAAGAGGTCAGGCGTAGCGGACCAGCACCGACTTGGTCTCGAGGAAGGACTCGAAGGACTCCTCACCGAGGTCGCGTCCGTAGCCCGATGCACGCCGACCGCCTTCTGGCAGGCCCGGCCAGGGCATCGGCTCGGTATTGACGGCCACCTTGCCCGAGCGGATGAACGGCACGACCGAATGCATCGTGGCCAGGTCGCGCGTCCACAGGCAGGCCGACAGGCCGTAGGGCGTGTCGTTGGCCATCTGCACTGCCTCGTCCACGCCGTCGAACGGCGTGACCGTGATGACCGGGCCGAACAGCTCTTCGCGCACGATGGCGGCGGTCTGGTCCGCCACCGCGACCACGCTGGGGCGCACGTAGAAGCCCGCGGCATCGATGCGCGGGGCGGCGGTCAGCAATTCGGCGCCGGCCCGCTGGGCGGCGTCCAGGTGCTGCAGCACGTTTTGCTGCTGACGGGCGTTGACCAGCGGCCCAAGCTCGGTGTCCGGTGCCAGGCCGGCACCGAGACGCATCGCATCGGCGTGCCGTGCTAGGCGGTCGACTGCTTCGTCGTGGATGCGCCTGTCGACGTACAACCGCGATCCCGCCACGCACACCTGCCCGGAGTTGAGGAAGATGCTGCCGGCAATGCCGGGGATGGCCTTGTCCAGGTCGGCATCTGCAAACAGGATCTGCGGCGACTTGCCGCCCAGTTCCAACGTGGCCTTGGTGACGTTGCGTGCGGCGGCGAGCGCCACTTGCGTGCCGGTGCTGGTCGAGCCGGTGAAGGTGATCTTGTCGAGCGCCGGATGCGCCGCGAGAGCCGCCCCGGCCTCGGGGCCCGTGCCGGTGACCACGTTGACGACGCCTGCGGGGAAGCCTGCCTCGCGGACGAGCCCCGCCAGGTACAGCACGCTCAGCGAGGCCTCTTCGGACGGCTTGAGCACCACGGTGCAGCCGGCCGCGAGTGCCGGCGCGAGCTTCCACACCGACATCATCAGCGGCACATTCCACGGGATGATCGCGCCGACAACGCCCAGCGGCTCCTTCTGCGTGTAGCCGAAGAAGGCCGAGCCTGGGATCGGCACGCCGACCTGGACGGTGCGGCCGTTCGCGCGGCCCGCGAACCCGGCCATGTAGCGCAGCACGCCGATCGCACCGCCGACGTTCAGGTCGCGTGCCATCCAGATCGGCATGCCGACGTCGACCACCTCCAGTTCGGCCAGCGTCTGGCGGTCGCGTTCGATCAGGTCGGCCAGTCGGCGCAGCAGGGCTTCTCTCTCGGCGCCATGCATGCGCGGCCAGGGGCCGGTTTCGAAGGCGGTGCGTGCGGCGCGCACGGCCGCATCGATCTGCACCGAGCCGGCGGCTGCGATGCGGGCGATCGGCGTCGCGCTGCTCGGATCCACTGCCGGCAGGCTGTCCGAGATGGTCTGCCACTCACCGCCGATGAAGACGCGCGGCTCGTGTTCAAGTGCGATGCGGGTGGCTGTGCTCAGCAGCCCCAGGTTGTTCTGAAGCATGCTCAGGCCCTTTCGGATTGGATGAAGTCGGCCGCCCGCTCGGCGATCATGATCGTGCCGGCGTTCGTGTTGCCGCGGGGGATGGCCGGCATGACCGACACGTCGGCCACGCGCAGCCCCTGCAGACCGTGCACGCGCAATTGCGGGTCGACCACCGCCATGGCGTCGGTCCCCATCTTGCAGGTGCCGCCGGGGTGGTAGACGGTCTTGGCGTAGTGGCGCACGCGGGCGTCGATGGCGGCGTCGTCGTCGCCGGCGAACTCGGGCAAAGGCTCGATCTCCTGGCTCACAAGCGCGGCGAGCGATGGGGCAGCCAGGATTCGGCGCGCCAGCCGGACGCCTTCGCGCAGCACGCGTACGTCGTCCTCGTCGGCCAGCGCACCGGCGTCCAGCCAGGGCAGGTCGAGCGGATCGCTGCTGCGCAGTCGCAACTCGCCGCGCGACTTCGGTGCGAGCTGGCAGGGGTTCAGCGTGAGCCCGTGCACCATCGGCGGCGCGCGGTCCACGTCGCCCACCAGCACCGGCAGCACGTGGAACTGGACGTCCGCGCGCCCGTCGCCGTCTGTGTCGAAGAAGCCACCCGACTCGACCACGTTCGAGGTCATCAGGCCGCTCTTGAAGAGAGCCCATTGCGCGCCGTGCCGCAAAGCCGTCAGGCCGCGGTCGTGTCCGAACAGGCTGATCGGTTCGCGTGTCTGGCCATACACCGGCACTTCGAGATGGTCTTGGTAGTTGCGGCCGACGCCGGCCAGATCTTTCACCTGCGGGACCCCGACCGCCTGCAGTTGTGCGCCCGGCCCGACCCCCGACTGGAGCAGGATCTTGGCGCTGCCCAGGCCGCCTGCGCAGAGGATCACCTCGCGCCTGGCGCGGAAGGCGACCTTGGCGTGGTGCCCCTTGCTCTCCAGGCATTCGATGCCGGTGGCGCGCGTGCCGTCGAACAGCACGCGTGCGGCCGTCAGATCGGTGCGCACGTCGAGGTTCGGGCGTCCCATCGCGGGCCGCAGGAAAAAGCGCGCCGTGTTGCCGCGCTCGCCCTCGAAGGACGTGATCTGATAGAACCCGGCGCCCAGTTGCGAGGCACCGTTGAAGTCGTGGTTGAACGGCAGGCCGACCTCCTGTGCGGAGCGCACGAACGCCGCGTTAAGCGCATGGCGGTAGGGCGTGTCGATGACCTTGAGGGGGCCGGCGGCACCGTGGTACACGTCGGACAGGCGCTGGTTCCCCTCGGACTGGCGAAACCACGGCAGCACGTCGTCGTAGCCCCAGCCCTTGCAGCCGCCGTCCCGCCAGTCGTCATAGTCCTGGCGATCGCCGCGGATATAGATCATGCCGTTCATGGAGCCGCTGCCACCCAGCGTGCGGCCCTGCGGCACGAAAGCAGTGCGCCCGCCCAGGCCGGCCTGCGGCTCCGATTGATAGTCCCACATCCGGTGCGTGCCGAACACGCGGCTGAAGCCGGCCGGCATGCGGATGAAGATGCTGTTGTCGCGGGCGCCGGCTTCGATCAGCAGTACGCGCTGCGTCGGGTCGGCGGACAGGCGGTTGGCCAGCACACAGCCGGCGGAGCCGCCGCCCACCACGATGTAGTCATAGTCTTGCGACGTGTTCACGGAAGAGTCTCTGGGTTGTTGTGGAAGGAGTCGTCCAGCCGCACGCGGCCGCGTTCGATGGCGAAGCGCCAGTCGCACAGACCCTCGAGGTTCGCGCCCTCGGAGTCGGTGACCAGGATGGTCGGGCCCTGGTGCCGTAGGGCGCGCAGCACCGCCGCGAGCCGTTGCACCAGGGCCGGCGCGACGCCCTCGAAGGGCTCGTCGAGCAGCAGCAGGCGCTGTCCCTGGCAGATGGCGCGCGCTAGCGCGGCCAGCTTCTGCTGCCCACCGGAAAGCTGGTTGCCGCGCCGCTGAATCAGCGGAGCGAGTTCCGGGATCATGTCGAGCACGCCGGCCACGCGCCGGTTGCGCTCCGTGGCGTCGAGCCGAGCGACCTCAAGGGGCAGTTCGATGTTGGCCCGCACCGTCAGCTCGGGAATCAGCCGCCGGTCTTCGGGCATATAGCCGATGCCCAGGCGCGCGCGGTGCTGGGTGGGCCAGCCGGTGACGTCGATGCCATCGAGCCAGACCTGGCCCGAGGCCGCGGGCAGCACGCCGATCAGCGTGCGCATCAGCGTGGTCTTGCCTGCGCCGTTGTGGCCGACCACGCCCAGCACGGCGCCCTGGGGTGCATCCAGATCGACCTGCTCCAGGATCGATACAGGCCCGACAGCCACGCAAAGCTTGCGCGTCTCGATCATGCGGCACCTGCCTTTCCGGCTACTGCCGGGGTCTTGCCACGCAGCACGGCGGAGGCGACCTGGGCGTCGCGCATGACCGCGTCGGGTGCACCGTCGGCGATCATCAACCCGTCGCGGAAGGCGAGGATGCGCGTCACGTAGCGGCGCACCACGTCCATGTCATGCTCCACGAAGAGCACGGTGACGCCGCGCGCGCGGATGGCGTCGAACACGACCTCCATCAACGRCATCTTCTCGGCGGACGACACGCCGCTGGCAGGTTCGTCCAGCAACAGCAGCTTCGGCTTCAGCGACAAGGCCATCGCGATATCAATCAACTTGCGCTGCCCCTGGGGAACCAGGTTGACCGRCCGCTCGCCGATGGACTGCAAGCCGAAGCGCCCGAGCACCTCGGTGGCGCGGGCCTGGCTCTGCGCGGAATGCAAGGGGTTCAGCAGTCCCCCGGTGGAGCCGTCCGCCAGTGCCAGGGCGAAGAGAAGGTGCTCGCGCACTGTCATCGCGGGGAAGAGCTGCGGCACCTGGAACGAACGCGCCATACCGTGCGCCACGAGCTCGCGCGGACTTCGCCCGAGGGTGCTGCGGCCGTCGAGCAGGATGTCGCCGCCGGTCGGGCGCAGGTAGCCGGTCACCATGTTGAGGAAGGTCGTCTTGCCGGCGCCGTTGGTGCCGATCAGGCCGACGACGTCGCCCTTGGCGATGCGCACACTGACCTTGTTCACGGCCACGACGGCACCGAAGCGGACGGTGAGGTCGCGTGTTTCGAGGAGCGGTGCCGTGCTCATGAATGGACCTTCCCGCGTGTCTTCAGGATGCTGGACAGCCCACTTGGGAAGCGCACGATCAGCAGCAGCAGGGTCGCACCCAGCACGAACTTCCAGTACTGCGGTGCGTACTCGAAGGCCAGCGCATGGATGCCTTCGAGCACGAAGGCGGCGGCCAGCGAGCCCCAGATGCCGCCCGCACCAGCGAGGATCGCGATGAACACGAACTCACCGGAAGTCATCCAGAAGCCCATGCCCGGATCGACCTGGCCGACCAGGATCGCGACGAGCGCGCCCGCGCCGCCGGCCAGCGCGCCGGACGCCGTGTACTCCATGTGGATCACCCGGCTGGGCGAACAGCCGAGGTACTCCATGCGAACCTCGTTCTCGCGAATGGCGGTGCCGATGTGGCCCATCGCCGTCGCCAGGTAGCGCGAGACGCCCCAGGCCGCGAGCAGCGTGACCACCGCCGTCAGCAGATAGACGGAACGGATCGCGCCCAGGCCCGCGGTCTGCACCGCGAAGAAGGATGCGCGTGCCACCGTGAAGCCGTCCGACGAGCCCAGGCTCTGCGACTTGAGCAGCACGCCGTACAGGATCATCGACAGGGCCATCGACAGCATGGCGAAGAAGATGCCGCGGTAGCGGCGCATCAGGAAGCCGGCGACGAAGGCCACGCCGCCGGACAGCAGGCTCGCCAGCGCGAGCAGCAACAGCGTGTCGCGGATGCCGAGCCAGGGCGTGCCGAGTCCGGTGACATAGCCGCCCAGGCAGTAGTACAGCGCGTGACCGAAGGGCACCAGGCCGGCGCGCAAAAGCAGCAGCAGGCCGAGCGCGACCAGGCCCTTGGCGAGTGCCACGGCCAGCAGGCTCATCAGCCAGCTTGGCGTGAAGAAGGCGGCCGCGGCCAGCACGGCCAGCAGCCCGAGCAGGGATGCGTCGGATCGGCGAAGGGAATTCATATCTTTCTCAGTGCGGCTTGGGGGAACAGCCCTTCGGGCCGCACGGCGAGCACGAGCGCCATCACCGCGTAGACGATGAACACTTCGGCAAAGGGAAACAGATGGATGGTTGCGGCGCGCGCCAGCCCGACGACCAGCGCACCCACGGCGGCGCCCGGGATGCTGCCCATGCCGCCAATCACGATGACCGCGAAGGTCACGACGATGACCTCGGCGCCGAGGCCCGGTGCCACCTGGATCATGGGCGCGGTGAGTGCCCCGCCCAGCGCGGCGAGGACGGCGCCGAGGATGAAGGTCCCCAGGTAGAGCCGTTCAACGTTGATGCCCATGGCGGCCGACATCTCGGGGTCCCGGATGATGGCCGCGAGGCAGCGCCCGGTGCGTGTGCGCTGCAGCAGCCACCAGAGCAGCAGGCCGACCGAGATGGCAGCGGCGAGCAGCACGAACTCGTAGTTATTGAAGCGCAGGCCATTGATCTCGGAACTGCCCAGCAAGCCGTAGGGTGCGCTCGCCGGGTAGGCCGAGGTGCCCCAGATGAACTGGATCACGTCGTCCAGCACCAGCAGCAGGGCATAGGTCGCGAGCGCCAGCGACACTTCGTCGCGGCCGCGCAGCCGGCGCAGCACGCCGCACTCCAGGGCCAGGCCCATCACGATACCGGCGACCACGGCCGTGCCGAGCTGGATCGCGAACGCAGCGAAGGAGGGCGGCCGGTCGGCAAACCAGTAGCCCATTGCCGTGGCAGCGACGTAGGCGCCGATGGCATAGAGGTTGCCGTGCGCGATGTTCAGGACCTTCATCACACCGAAGATCAGGGTCAGTCCGGCGGCCACGAGGAAGAGCCAAGCGCCGTAGATCAGGCCGTCGATGAGGATGGTGAGCAGTGTCGACATGGGACGGTCGGCGAAATCTCGCTCACTTGGCGGCGACGATGCCGTCGCACTTGCGCCCGGCCATCCCGCCTGCCAGCCAGGCCTCGCTCTTGATGCCCTCGGGCGGGTTCGCGCATTCGGCCGGGAAGCGCATGGCGTTGCGTACCGATACCGTCTTCTTTTCCGCGTCGAAGAACGCCTCGCCGACGGCCATGTCCTGGATCGCCTGATGGCCGTTGCCCAACGCGAGCCGGATGGTGCCGCTCGGGGTCTCGATGCTGCGGCCCTTGAGCGCCTTGATCAGCGCCGGCGTGCCAGTGCCGCCCGCCTTGGCGGCGCTGTCGTAGGCGGCCTTGAGCGCGAGCAGCGTGTTGGTGTACTGGTAGGCGGTATAGACCGGTGCGTCCTTGTAGCGGCTCTGGTAATTGGTGGTGAACCAGTCGTTGAGTGCCGACTTGGGCGCGAACAGGCCGTTGGTGCCGCGAGCGGTGAACACCACGCCGTCGGGGATCTGCGCACCCATCCGATACATGGACAGTTCGAGTAGTGGCGCGTAGATCTTCGAGGGCTCATGCAGGCCGCGCGGACGCATCTGGGTGAAGAAAGCCTCCAGGTCGGCGCCGGCCATCGAGGTGTGGATGATGTCGGGCCGCTTCGTGGCGAGTGCCGAGATCTCGGCCGCGTACTGGCCCGAGCCCGGCGTCGGCCATTGCTCGGCAACCACCTCGATGCCGGGCATCACCGCCTTGAGCGCGGCGCTGAAGTCGCGCCATGCATCCTGCCCCAGCGCGTAGTTCGGGTTGATGTGGCCCACCGTCTTCGCGGCCGGCATGCGGGCCTGCGCGTAGAGCGCGAGCGCGACGCTGTCCATCGTGGTCGAGCCCGTCGTGCGGAACACGTACTCGTACTTGCCGTCCTCGAAGATGCGCGGGGTGGCACAGGTGGACATCACCGTGAGGACCTTGAGTTCCTCGGCCACGGGTGCGATCGCGACGCAGGTGGCGGCCGAGCCGAAACCCATCACCGCATCGGCGCCCTGGCGCTCCACCAATGCGCGGAACTCCGCGACCTGCTTGGCATTGCCGCCGTTCTCGTCGAGGAAGATCAGTTCGACCTCCTTGCCGCCCAGCCCCTTGCCGGTGTTGTAGGGGGCCGGCAACTCGCCCTTGTTGATAGCTTCGGCCAGCATGCGTGCGGCGTTCTGGCCGGGCCCGTTCACCACTGACAGCGGGCCGGTCAATGGCGTGACGACGGCGATGCGCACCTTGCCGGTCTGTGCGATGGTGCTCGCGGCGCTGAACAAGGACGCTGCGCCGAGCGCGACGGCGATCCAGCGAAAGTTGCTTTGGAATTTCATGTCATTGTCTCCTGGTGGTCGATCGGACTGCGCTTGTCGAGCCTCGGCAGCGTCCTTCACGACCGTCCGTTTATCGGAATGTCTCCGTACACTGGTCATCGGATTGTTTTCTAATAGGTGAAAACAAAATAGATACCTGTCCGATAAATGAACACGAAAACGACCTCCGATGCAGGCTCCCTTAAACGAGGGGTTGCGTTGCTCAAGCTGCTGGCGACGGCCGGGCGCAAGGGCCTGGCGCTGACCGAACTGGCATCGAAGGCGCAGTTGCCGCATCCCTCGGCACACCGGGTGCTGGCGCAACTGATTGCCGAGAACCTGGCGGTGCACGACTCTCAGACGCGTCGCTACCGGCTGGGGCCGCTCGCCTTCGAGCTGGGGGTGGCCGGCTCGACGATGCACGACATCCGTGACCTGTGCGACGGCGCGATGAATTCACTCGCGAAGGAGACGGGCGACACGGTCTACCTGGTAGTGCGCAGCGGCTTCGACGCCGTGTGCATGCACCGGCGCGAAGGCGAGTTCCCGATCCGTGCGCTGGTGCTCGAGGTCGGCAGCCGGCGGCCATTGGGCGTCGGTGCAGGCGGGCTTGCGATCCTCTCCGCGATCGATGAGGAGGAGCGTCTGGAAATCATCGAACGCGTTGCACCGAACCTGGCGGCGTTCGGCAAGTTGACGGCGCAGGACTTGGCGGAAGCTTGCATCCAGACGCGAGCTGATGGCGCTGCCGTCATTCAGAACCGGGTGAGCCTCGGCGTGCGCGCGGTGGGCGTTGCGTTTCGTAATTCAATGTCACACGCGGTGGGCGCACTCAGCGTGGCCGCCTTGACCCAGCGCCTGAATCAGCGGCGCACGCAGCAGATCAGCGAGATGCTCCGCAAAGCAACACAGGATGTCGAGGTGCTGATGCGCAAGCGCAGCGGGCCTTAGACTAGCCGCGCCGGCCGTTTTCGCCCAGGCTTCCTCCGACAAGCCGCTTCGCATCATCGCGGCCGGCCCGGCCGGCGCCGCCACCGACATCGTGGCGCGCCTTCTGGCCGACGGCCTGCAGAAGGAGCTGAACCAGACGGTGATCGTCGATCCGAAGCCGGGCGCCGGCGGCGCTGTGGCGGTCAACGACCTGATGCAGGCGCCGCGCGACGGCAACACGGTGCTCGTCGCGCTCAATGCGCTGGTCAGCGAGATCCCTCATATCGTCAAGCTGCGCTTCGACATGGCCAAGGAAATCAAACCGATCGCCGAGTTGGGGCGCGCAGGGATCGTGATGGTGGGTCATCCTTCGGTGCCAGCGAAGAACCTGGGCGAGATGATCGCCTATGTGAAGGACAACCCGGGCAAGGTGAGCTACGCCTCCTACAGCGCCGGCACCCTGTCGCATGTGATGGGGCTGCAGCTGAACAAGGCCGCCGGCATCGACATGTCGCATGTCGGTTACAAGGGCTCGACCCCCGCGCTCACCGACGTGATGGGTGGGCACGTGCCGCTGATGTTCGACGGGATCCCGACCGCGCTTCCGATGATCAAGGCCGGCAAGATCGTGCCCTACGCCGTCAGCCTGCCCCAGCGTTCGCCACTGCTGCCCAATGTGCCGACGTTCACCGAACTTGGCTACCCGCAGCTCGAGGCGACGGGCTGGCAGGGCCTGTGGGTCACGCCCGACGTGCCGGCCGCGGCGCAGAACCGGCTACGTGAAGCCGCGCTGAAAGTGATGGCGCAGCCCGCGACGCGCGAGGGTTCTGTCGCGGTAACGGCGCGGAGCCCAGTGGAGCCAGACTATCGCCTGCCGCTCAAAAGGCCAGCGAGTAGAACTTCGATGCTGCGGGCGTGACTTGGCCTTCAGCGCAATCGAGCTGGCCCTTCTTGATCATGTGCATCAACTCAATGCCGGCAATGAGAATGCGTGCGCAACGAAAGGTCTTGAATCCGAGCATGGGCCGCACGATGCGCTTGATCGCGCGGTGGTCCTGCTCCGCGATGTTGTTCAAGTATTTGCTCTGACGCAATTCGATGTCCGCGCCAGAGTCATCGTTGACGCTTTGGATGGCAGCCGTGTTGGCGCCGCTCTTGTCGATGGTGATCTTTTCGGGCATACCGTGCAGGCCGATGGCGCGCTCCAGAAATCGCCGCGCAGCTGTGTGGTCTCGCTTGGCACGCAACAGAAAGTCGATGGTGTCGCCATCGCGGTCGACCCCCCGGTACAGGTATTTCCACTGGCCGGCGACCTTGATGTAGATCTCGTCCATGCGCCAACTCGCGCTCACCGGGCGTTTGCGTCGTCGGAACACTGCGGCCAGCACCGGCAAGATCTTCATGGCCCAACGATGGACCGTGGCGTGATCGACGCACACGCCGCGCTCGGCCATCATCTCTTCGATGTGCCGCAGGCTCAGCGGGTAGGCTGCATACCAGCGCACGCAGGTGAGCATCACATCCAAGGGATAGTGCAGCCGCTTGATCACCTTGCGCAGAGCGTCGATCATCGTCGGCGCTTCGTTTTTCATTTCAGCGCAGGTTACCGTGCGTCGTTACCGCGACAGAACCCTTGAACAACATGGTCGAGCAGGACCATCGAGGCGTGAAGTCGCGCATCAGGCCCATGCTCGGTTTCAAGGTCTTCGACCGCGCGGCGGTGACAATCGCCGGCAGTCGAACTGGTGCAGCGCATCCGCAAGGGCCAGTTCCATCTGGGCCGGCTGCGCACTGCGGGCCAAGCCGCGCCCGCGATCTGGAACGCGGTGCTTTCGGCTTGACCGGCGCAACGCGCTCACGAAGTCGTTCGGGCACGCAGAAAATTTGCACCAGCGCCGAGGTGTGGAGGTCCTCGGCAAGCAGGCCGGTTTGAAGCTGAATTGGCGGGCACCGCGGCCCCTTGCCGTCGCGAGGCCATGAAGTATATTCAAGGCCATCAACGAAGGCTTGGATGGCAACTGATAGAGCAGCACGGACGAAGGCGAGCGGTGGCGCCGCGGTCGAGGACCGCCCGACCCAGCTGATCGAGATCGCGTCCCGCCTCTTCGCCACACATGGCTACGCCGGCACCTCGCTGCGCGACATCGCGCAGCAAGCCAACATCACCAAGGCTGCGCTCTACTACCACTTCCCCAACAAGGAAGCGCTTTACGAGCAGATCGTCGTCGACAACCTCCAGGCCCTGATCGATCGCGTGAGCGACGCGGTAGAGCAGGCCGATGGGGCCACCGAGCAGGTGCGCGCCTTTATGCTCACCGCGGCGGACGTCTTTGCGGAAGCGCCCGACGCCTGGATCGCCGCATCCAATGTCTTCTGGTCCAGCATGGGCCCACAGATCCGCGAAGCCGCGGTCGGCCGCCGAGACAGGTTCGAGAAGCTGCTGCGCGCCTGCATCGCCAAAGGGATTGCCTCGGGCGAGTTTCGCGAGGTCGAGGCGGCGACAGCGGGGCGCCTGTTGCTGTCGACACTCAATCAGATGACGCGATGGATCAAGCCGGACGGGCGGCTGAAGCCGCGACAGGTGATCGAGCAGTATCTCGACATCATCCTGGTCGGGATGAAGGCGCCAGGGGCGGCCAAGGGCGTGAGGGCCACGGGCCGTCGGGCGGCGCCGAAGCCCTGAGGCCAGGGTCCTGCCGTGCGCTATCGCCGCACGGCGCATCCATTCAGGGATTTCACGCTGACCCGGGGTCGTCCTGGCTGCGTGGCTGCTCCGTTGCAGCCAGCAGTGCATGGATCGGATCGTTGCCCCGCACCCCACCGATCGGCTGCCGCGGACCGAAGCGTTCCGCCTCCGTCCCCTCCGGCGTGCCCAGATGCCGCACCCAGTCGTACACCACCGTGCGCTGCGCGATGCGCCACTCCTCTGCGCGCTTTTCGAAGCGATCGACGTAGCGACCGGCCAGGAAGACCTCGCGCGCGGTGCCTTGCGCATCGCGGTCGCGCTGCAGCGCCGTGAAGTAGGTCTCCACCGCGGCCTGCGTGCCGCGCAGGGTGATCGATAGATTGGCGACGTTGTGCACCGAACGCTCGCCCTGGGTGCGCAACTTCTCCAAGGCCCAGTCGATGAAGCCCGTGGCGCTGCCCTGATAGGGCCCGTGGCGGTCCGTCGCGTCCGGCCAGTAGGCGCTGCGCAGGGCCGCCTCGTCCTGGCGATCGATGCCGCGGCAATAGCGAAACATGCACTCGCGGATGGCCTCGCGGTCCATCAACTCGGCCACGCGTTGGATCATCTCGTTACTGTCCATAGGGTATCTCCTGATCTTTAAGGCTATGCGAACTTACTAACCGGCCGGTAGAATTTTCTGCAAATAGAGCACGGAAGACAAGCATGGCTTTACGCATGGAAGGCAAGGTTGCCCTGGTGACAGGCGGCGCGCAAGGCATTGGGCGCGCCATCTGCGATCGCTTCGCGGCCGAAGGCGCGATCGTCGCGGTGCTCGACATCAAGGCCGACAATGCCGAGCGCGCTGCGCAGGCGATCCGCGAGCGGGGCGGGCAGGCCGTGGCCTGCACGGGCAATGTGGCCGAACGAGCCACCTTCGAGTCGGCGGTCGCCACCCTCGAACGTCTGTACGGCCGGCTCGACGTGCTGGTCAACAACGCCATCTGGGTGCGCTACGGCCCCATCGACGCGATCACGCCCGAGGTGCTCGATCGCATGGTCGGCACCGGCTTCAAGTCGGTGGTCTGGGGCACGCAGGTCGCCGCCGCCTTGATGGCCAAGGGCCGTGGCGGCTCCATCATCAACATCGCGTCGGCCGCCGGCTTCCTCGGCATGCCAAACGGGCTGATCTATTGCGGCGTCAAGGCCGGCGTGCTGGGCCTGACGCGCGCCTCGGCGGTCGAGCTCGGGCCGAAGAAGATTCGCGTCAACGCCATCGCGCCCGGCACCATCATGACCGAGGGCGTGAGCATCAACGTCGACGAAGCCGGCATGGCGAAGCGCATCGCTCGCACGCCGGTAGGGCGCCTGGGTCAGGTCGAGGACATCGCGAATGCCGCCGTGTTCCTGGCGGGCGATGACAGCGGCTTCATGACCGGCGAATCGATGCTGATCGACGGCGGTGTGACCCACGCATTCCTCTGATCAGGCATCGCCCATGCATTCGCTCCATCCTCTCTTTTTTCCGTCGTCGGTGGCGATCATCGGCGCGTCGTCCGACCCCGAGCGCATCGGCGGGCGGCCGCTTCGCTTCCTGGTCGAGGCGGGCTTCGCCGGCGCGTTGTACCCCGTCAACCGCAGCGGCGCCGCCGAGATCCAGGGCCTGCCCGCCTTCGCCAGCCTGGCTGACGTGCCCGGCGCGGTGGACCATGCCATCGTCGCGGTGCCCGTGCCGGGGGTCGAGGCCGCGCTGCAGGACTGTGCCCGCAAGGGCGTGAAGGTGGTCCAGGTCTTCACCGCGGGCTTCGCGGAGGCCGATGCCGCGGGGGCCGAGCTGCAGGCCCGGCTGGTGCGCATCTGCCGCGAAGCGGGCATGCGCATGGTCGGCCCGAATGCGCTGGGGCTGCTCAATCCGTCGGCGAAGTTCTACGCGACCTTCTCCACCGCCCTGAACGGCCTGCGGCCCAAGCCGGGCGTGATCGGCATGGCCACGCAGAGCGGCGCCTTCGGCTCGGCCGCGTACGGCATGGCGACCTTGCGCGGCATCGGGCTGAGCCGCGTGATCGCGACCGGCAACGAGGCCGACGTGGACGTGGCGGAATGCATCGACTACCTGGTCGACGACATCGACACGCGCGTGATCTGCGCCGCACTGGAGGCCTGCAAGGACGGCGCTCGACTGCGCGCGGCACTGCGCAAGGCCGCCGCCGCCGGCAAGCCGGTGGTCATCATGAAGATCGGCCGGACCGAGGTCGGCGCAGCCGCTGCCGCAACGCACACCGGCTCCCTGGCAGGCAATGATGCGATCTACGACGCCGTGTTCGCCGAATGCGGCGCGCACCGCGCGGCTTCGATCGAGGAGATGCTCGACATCGCGCACCTGTGCGCCGTCACCGGCCGGTTGCCGGCCAACGAGCGCATCGGCATCATGACCGGCTCGGGCGGCATCGGCATCTTGATGGCGGACGACGCGTCCGATCTCGGCATGGCGCTGCCGCCGCTCACCACCGAGTCGGCCGACGCCCTGCGCGAACTGCTGCCCTTCGCGGTGCCGGCCAACCCCTACGACACCACCGCGCAGGTCACGGCGGTTCCCGACGGCGTGGCCCGCGTGCTCGACGCGATGCTGCTGCCCGGCTCGCCCTTCGGCACCCTGTTCGCCTACCTGGCCCATGTCGGCCTGTCGCCGTCGCGCTTCGCGTCGACCGAGCAGCGCATGGTCGAGATACGGGCGGCGCATCCGGACCGGCCGCTGGTGCTGGTGATGCTGTCGGAGCAGGGCGTGACCGAACGGCTCGAGGCCGCGGGCGTCGCCGTGTTCGCCGATCCGTCCCGCGCGGTGCGCGCGGTCGCCGGTGCGGCGCGCATGGCCAGACTGCGGCGCGGGATGCGCGGCGACAGCGCAGCCGCAAGCGGCTCGCTGCCCCTGCCGCAGGCCGCGACCGAGGCCGAGGCCAAAGCGATCCTCGGCGCGGCCGGCATCCCCGTGCTGCCAGAACAGACCTGCACCAGTGCCGAGTCGGCCGCGCGTGCCGCGGACGGCATGGGCTACCCGGTGGTCGCGAAGATCGTCTCCGCCGACATCCCGCACAAGACCGAGGTCGGCGGCGTGCTCGTGGACCTGCCGGATGCCTGCGCGGTCGCTGCTGCCTACGACACGCTGATGTCCCGTGCGGCCGAGCGTGCGCCGCAGGCCCGCATCGACGGCGTGCTGATCGCGCCGATGGTGCGCGGCGGCGTCGAAACCATCATCGGCATCCACATGGATGCGGTGTTTGGCCCGATGGTCATGTTCGGCCTGGGCGGCACCGCAGTGGAGTTGTTCAAGGACGTGGCCTTCGCCTCCGCGCCGCTCACGCCCGCGCAGGCGATGTCGCTGGTCGACGCAGTGCGATCGTCGGCCCTGCTCAAGGGCTGGCGCGGCGGGCCGTCCTACGACACGCAGGCCCTGGCCGATGCGCTCAGCCGCCTGTCGGAATTCGCGGTGCGCCATGCCGACCACCTGGCCGGCATCGACATCAACCCCTTCGTCGTCAAGCCCCAGGGGGGCGTGTGCCTGGATGCCCTGATCTCCATGCGCCAAGCTCCCGTCAACCCCAGCCCGAGAGAACACACATGATGGACCTCAAGACACTCCTTCTGACGATCGAGGACGGCATCGCCGTCGTCACGCTGAACCGCCCGCCGGTCAATGCACAGAACGCCGAGATGCGCGCGGAGATCACGGAAGTGTTCGACACGCTCAGCGACATGGACGAGGTCGCCGCCATCGTGTTGACCGGCACCGGCAAGCTGTTCTCGGCCGGCGCCGACATCCGCGAGCGGCCCAACCTGGCGGCCACGCCAGGCGCCTATGGCCGGCACAACCGGCTGGTGCGCGAGTCGTACTACGCGGTGGTCGAATGCGCCAAGCCCGTGATCGCCGCCATCAACGGCGCCGCGCTCGGCGCGGGCTTCGGCTTGGTGATGGGATCGGACATCTGGGTCGCCTCGGAGGACGCCTATGTCTCGATGCCCGAGATCAACGTCGGCCTGGCCGGCGGCGTCACCTTCTTGCAGAAGTTCTTCAGCCAGTCGCGCGCGCGCCGCATGTTCTATACGGGCATGCAGGTGTCGGCGCAGGAGCTGTACCGGCTCGGCCTGGTGGAAGCCTGCCTGCCGGYCGCCGAGCTGATGCCCTATGCGATGGGCATCGCGCGCGAGATCGCATCCAAGAGCCCGATCGCCGTGCGCCTGGCCAAGGAAGCCGCGCGCATGACGCTGACGATGCCGCCGCGCGACGCCTATCGCTACGAGCAGGGCAACACGGTGGCGCTGTCGAAGACCGAAGACACCAAGGAAGCACAGCGGGCCTTCTTCGAGAAGCGCAAGCCGGTCTTCACCGGACGCTGAGCCAGGCACTTCGTCCACATTCCACCGTTCCCCTCGCATCGCCATGTCCCAACGCCGAACCGCTTCATCGCCACCCGCCCGCGCGGGCGCGGCCGGCGCGCCGGACACGCGCGAGAACCAGTTGCTGGCCATCGCGCGCCGCCTGTTCGCGCGCGACGGTTACGAGCGCACCTCGCTGCGGGACATCGCGGAAGCCGCGGAAATCACCAAGGCCGCGCTGTACTACTACTTCCCGAACAAGGAGGCGCTGTACGAGCGGGTGGTGCTGGAGTCGATGCAGTCGCTGGTGGACGATGTCTGCGCCGCCGTGGCCGCCGAGGTCTCGCCGACGGCGCGCATCCGCGCCTTCATGCAGTCCTCGGCCGATGTGTTCGACCTGGCGCGCGACCGGTGGATCGCCGGCTCCCGGGCCTTCCGCGAAGGCGGCAGCGGAGGCCAGCACCTGGCCGCGATCGCGCTGCGCGACCGCTACGAGAGCCTGTTGCGGCAATGTATCGCCGAAGGCATCGCCAGCGGCGAGGTGCGCGCGATCGATCCAGCCATCGCGGGCCGATTCCTGCTCTCCGGCCTGAACCAGATGACCAACTGGCACCGGCCCGATGGCCGCCTGGGTGTCACCGAGGTGATGCTGCAGTTCCTGGATATGGCGCTGAACGGCTTGCTCGTCGAAGCGCGTCCGGCAGAAGCGGCAGACGCCAGGCCGCGCAACGCCCGGGGCCCGCGCGCGGCCCGTCCAGCCAAGGTCTGACCCATGAAAACCATGCTTTCCAGCTTCCTTGCTTTCGTCACTGACCGGCCGGCAGGTTATCTTGCGCGCAGGGCTGCGGCGACCGCACTGAGGGCTGCCGCCGCACTGGCCGCACTGGCCGGGCTGCCGGCGATGGCGCAGACCACGCCGTTTCCCGGGGGACCTGTCACGCTGATCGTGCCCTATGCGGCGGGCGGCCTCACCGACAACCTGGCCCGCGCGCTGGGCCAGCGCCTCGCCGAGCGCTGGGGCCAGCCGGTGGTGGTGGACAACCGCGCGGGCGGCGGCACGGTCATCGGCACGGCGGCCGCGGCCCGTGCGCCGGCGGACGGTCGGACCCTCCTGGTGACCAGCTTCGGCTTCACGACCAACCCGTTCATGGTGCCCAACCTGCCCTACAAGCAGAGCGCGTTGGAGCCGCTCGCGATGATCGCCGTCGCCCCGGCCATCTTGTTCGTGCATCCCTCGGTACCGGCCGACGACGTGCCGTCGCTGGTGAAGTACATCAGGACCTCGGGCAAGCCCTTCAGCTTCGCTTCGTCGGGCAACGGCTCGAGCCCCCACATCGGTGCCGAACTCTTCGCCTCGCAGATCGGCGTCAGCATTGTCCACGTGCCCTACCGCGGCAACGGGCCGGGCCTGAACGATCTGATCGGCGGCCAGGTGCAGGCCATGTTCGATTCGAAGGCTGCGCTGTCCTTCGTCAAGGCCGGCAAGCTCAAGGCGCTCGGCATCAGCTCGCTGAAGCCGTCAACGCTGGCACCCGATCTGAAGCCGATCGCGCAATCGGGCGTGCCCGAGTTGGCCAACTTCACGACCGCGAGCTGGTTCGGCGTGCTGGTGCCCGAGGGCACGCCGAAGCCGATCCAGAACCGGCTCTACGCCGACATCCGGGCGGTGCTGGACAGGCCGGACATGCGCGAGGCCATCGACCGCGCGGGCGTCGAGCCGCTGCCCATGACCCAGGCCGAATTCGCCGCCTACCTGAAGTCGGAAGCGGAACGCTGGGGCCCGGTGATCCGGGACAAGAACATCAAGTCGGATTGAGATCATGCAAGCACACGCACCCCTGGCGCTCGCCGACTTGAAGGTCGAAGGTCGCCTCAACGGCCGGCGCATTCTCGTCACCGGCGCGGCCTCCGGTATCGGCCGCTCGGTGGCGGAGCTCTTCCTGCGCGCCGGGGCGCGCGTCGCGGCGCTGGACCGGCACCGGCCGACCGGTCTGCCCGGCGAGGCGCTCTGCCTCGAAGCCGACGTGACCGATCCCGACGCCGTGGAACGCGCGGTGGCCGAAGCCGCCGATGCCTTCGGCGGCCTCGACGGCCTCGTCAACGCCGCCGGCATCGCCAACACCGACTGGGCCGACCAGGTGAGCCTGGCGGACTGGAAACGCGTGCTGGACGTGAACCTCACCGGCAGCTTCATCGTCTGCCGCGCCTGCCTGCCGCAGCTGCGCGGGGCCGGCGCGGGCACCATCGTCAACTTCGCGTCGGGCCAGGGCCTGGCGCCCTTCAAGCAGCGCAGCGCCTACGCGGCCTCGAAGGCCGGCGTGATCTCGCTCACCCGCTCGCTCGCGATGGAATGGGCACCGCAAGTGCGCGTCAACACCGTCTGCCCTGGCGCGGTCGATACACCCATGGTGCGCGGCGGCTACAGCCCCGAGGCCCTGCGCGAGCAGGTCGGCCCGCGCTACGCACTGGGCCGCATCGGCGAGCCGCACGAGATCGCGCTGGCTGCGCTCTACCTGAGCAGCGCCGAATCCTCCTTCGTCACCGGCATCGTGCTGGCGGTCGATGGCGGGCGCAGCTATCACTAGAAATGAGAAACACCCCCCGAAGCGCCTGCGGCGCCTCCCCCCTCAAGGGGGGCGATACCAGCGGCCCGGCGAAGCCGGTTCCGCGGTATCCCTGGCATTTGGCTGCGCCGGTTTCATGGGTCGCGGGTCACGCGATCACGTGGTGGAGCACTGAGACAAATCGGACCAAGGAGACTTCATGAACGGCCTGATGCAACAGCACCCCCTGCTGCTGTCCGGACTCATCGACCATGCCGCGGCCTTCCACGGCGACCGCGAGATCGTCAGCCACATGCCGGACGGCAGCACCCACCGCAGCAACTGGCGCGAAGTGCAACAGCGCGCGAAGCGCCTGGCCAATGCCCTGACGCACCTGGGTGTAGCCGCGGGCGACCGGGTCGCCACGCTGGCCTGGAACACGCACCGCCACCTGGAGCTGTACTTCGGCGTTTCGGGCATGCAGGCCATCCTGCACACGGTCAACCCACGGCTTTTTCCGGAGCAGATCGCCTACATCGTCAACCATGCCGAGGACGGCTATGTCTTCTTCGACAACAGCTTCGCCGCGACGCTGGCCGAACTGGCGCCCCAGCTGGGCCGCGTGAAGGGCTTCGTCGCGCTCTGCGAGCGTTCGCAGATGCCGGATGTGAAGCTGCCCAACCTGCTTTGCTACGAGGAACTGCTGGCCGACGCGTCACCTGATTTCGATTGGCCGGTCTTCGACGAGAACACCGCCTCGTCGCTCTGCTACACCTCGGGCACCACCGGCAACCCGAAGGGCGTGCTGTACAGCCACCGCTCGACGGTGCTGCATTCGTTCACCGCGTGCACGGCCGACGGCCTGGCCATGTCTGCGCGCGACAGCGTGCTGCTGGTGGTGCCGCTCTTTCATGTCAACGCCTGGGGCGTACCCTATGCGGGCGCGATGTGCGGCGCCAAGCTGGTGCTGCCCGGCCCGCATCTGTCGGGCGAAAACATCTATCGCCTGCTGCGGGAAGAGCGCTGCAATTTCTCGCTGGGTGTGCCCACCGTGTGGCTGGGCCTGTTCGACTACGTCGAGCGCAACCGCGCCTCGCTCGACCTGTCGGAGATTGCGCTCAAACGGCTGATCGTCGGTGGCTCGGCGGCGCCGCGCGCCATGATCCAGAAGTTCGAGGAGCTCTTCGGCGCCTACGTGATCCATGCCTGGGGCATGTCCGAGACCAGTCCGCTCGCGACCATCGGCACGCTGCTCGACAAACACAGCGACCTGGCGCTGCCGCAGCGCTACGACGTGCAGGCCAAGCAGGGCCGCGCGATCTACGGCGTGGAGATCGAGATCTTCGGCGAGGACGGCCGGCCGCTGCCGCACGACGGCAAGGCCTTCGGCGACCTGAAGGCGCGCGGGCCCTGGGTTGCTTCGGGCTACTACCGCGCCGACGGCGACGCGACCGATGCCGCGGGCTGGTTTCCGACCGGCGACGTCGCCACGCTCGACGCCCACGGCTTCGTGCAGATCACCGACCGTTCGAAGGACGTCATCAAATCCGGCGGCGAATGGATCTCGTCCATCGACCTCGAGAACGCCGCCGTGGGGCATCCCGGCGTGCAGGAGGCCGCCGTGATCGGCGTGGCTCACTCGCGCTGGCAGGAGCGCCCGCTGCTCCTGATCGTGCCCAAGCCCGACACGCAGCCCACGCGCGACGACATCCTGGCCTTCATGTCCGGCAAGGTCGCCAAGTGGTGGATGCCCGACGACGTGGTCTTCGTGGATGCGCTTCCCCATACCGCCACGGGCAAGTTGCAGAAGCTCAAGTTGCGCGAACAGTTCAGATTCCACCAGCTTCCGACGGACGTGGCCCCCAGCGGCCCCGCCGAATGAGGCGCGCGACGTTCCGCGCAGCACCAAGGCTCCCAACCCATGATTCATCTCGACGAAACCCAGACGATGCTGCGCGACAGCGTGCAGGCATTCCATGAGAGGCATCCGGCCCCCGCACGCGTGCGACGCCTGCGCGACCAGGCCATCCCCTTCGACCGAAACGTCTGGCGCGACATGGCAGAGGCGGGCTGGAGCGGGGTGCTGGTTCCCGAATCGCTCGGCGGTCACGGTCTGGGCGCGGCGGAGGCGATGCTGATCGCCAGCGAACTGGGACGCGGCCTGGCACCGGAGCCCTATGTCGCCTGTGGCTTGATGGTGGTGCAGGCGCTCGTGCCGCTCGCCAACGGCTCGGCGCCGGCCCGTGCGCTGCTCGAGCAGGTGCTGGCCGGCCGGACGCTGGCGGCGCTGGCCTGGCAGGAAGCCGCCGGCGCGCTGGACATCGACGAGGTCCGGATGCGCGCCGTCCGCAGGGGCGAGGGCTGGCAGCTGGAAGGGGCGACCAAGTGCTTCGTGCCGCTGGCCGACGCTGCCGACGGCTTCCTCGTCTACGCGCTGGAGGACGGCGATCCGGCGCTGTTCTGGATCACGCAGCCCGCCGCGATTCGCACGACCCGCACCGTCGACGGACTGAACTTCGGCGAAGTGGATGTCGAGGGCCTTGCGCTTGCGGCCGACGCCCGGCTCGCAAGCGGCCCGGCGGTGCGCGACGCCGTCGCGCAGGCGATCGAACTGGCCCGGCTGGCCAGCGCCTTCGAACTCGTCGGAGTGGCCGAACGCGCGCTGGACGCCACGGTGGCCTACACCTCTCAGCGGGTCCAGTTCGGCAAGCCCATCGCGTCGTTCCAGGCGCTGCAGCACCGCATGGTGGACATGTGGATGCATTGCCAGCTGGCGCGCGCCTCGGCCGAGAACGCATTGCTGGACTGGGCGCGCCCGGCCGACGAATCCACGCGCATCCAGTCGATCCGCGCGGCGCGCGCACGCGCCGGTGGCACGGCGCTGCTGGTCGCGAAGAGCGCGATCCAGCTGCACGGGGGCATGGGCATCGCCGACGAGACCGACATCGGCCTGTGCTTGAAGCGGGCGCTGGCGCTGTCGGCCTGGCTCGGCAATCCGCTGTGGCAGCGCACCCGGTTCCTGGACCAGTTGATGAAGAGCGGCCGCGTGCGCCAGTCCGACAACTCGCCCCTGGTGGCGCCCGAGAACGTCGACGTGGCCGAGCTGCCCGACGACGAGTTCCGTCGCGTGCTGGCGACCTGGATCGCCGCCAACTATCCGCCCGAGAAGCGCTTCATGAAGAAGCGCGCCTACTACGCCGACATCTCCGACTGGTATCAGGCGTTGTCGAAAAAGGGTTGGCTCGCACCCGCCTGGCCCAAGACGGCCGGCGGCATGGGCCTGTCGGCGACCAAGCAGGTGATCTACGCCGAGGAGATCGCACGCCATGGCTGCGCGCGCATTCCGGATCACGGCCTCGCCATCGGCAAGCTCCTGCTGATGCACGGCACGCCCGCTCAGATCGACTACCACCTGCCGCGCGTGCTGAGCGGCGAGATCATGTGGTGCCAGGGCTATTCCGAACCCAACGCGGGCTCCGACCTGGCCAGCCTGCGCACGCGCGCCGAGCGTGACGGCGATGTCCTGGTGGTCAATGGCCAGAAGACCTGGACCACGCTGGGTCCGGGGGCAGACTGGATGTTCGCGCTGGTGCGCACCAGCAAGGTCGACGGCGCCAAGCAGCGCGGCATCACCTTCTTGCTGATCGACCTCAAGACACCGGGCGTGAAGGTGCGGCCCATCGTCAACCTCAAGGGCGAGGGCGAGTTCAGCGAAGTCTTCTTCGACAACGTGCGCGTGCCGGTCTCGAACGTCGTGGGCCGCATCGACGACGGCTGGAGCGTTGCCAACTCCTTCCTTCGCGAAGAGCGCATCTTCTTCGGCACGCCTCGCCAGTGCGAATATGCACTGGCCCAGCTCGACCGACTGGCCGAGGCCACGAACGCACTCGCGACGGGCGACTTCCGCGACCGCTATGCGCAGCTCGTGCTCGACGTACGCGATCTCAAGGCCGCGTTCGAGCTCTTCATGGGGCGGCTGCGCGGCGGCGAAGAACTCGGGCCGGAGGTGTCCTACCTCAAGGTCTGGGGCACCGAGACCTACCAGCGCATCACGGACGAACTCGTGCAGCTCGCGGGCGACCACGGCGGCCAGATCGACGACGTGGTCATCGGCGGCATCGCGGCCGACGTGATGAACCAGTACCTCGACTCGCGCATGCCCGCCATCTTCGGCGGGTCGAACGAGATCCAGCGCAACATCCTCGCCAAGCAGATCCTGGCGCTGCCTTCGGGCCGCGCCTGATACCCCGGCCAAGCTTTCACCAACGACAGCAGGAGACACAGAAATGAAGAACTTTCGGCACTCCATCGCGGCCTTGCGTGCCGTGCTCGCCACGGCCGGCCTGGCCGCGCTCGCGGGCCTGGCCCATGCCCAGATCTCGGACGATGTGGTTCGCATCGGCCTCATGGGCGATTTGAGCGGCCCGTATTCCGGCAACGGCGGACCCGGCTCCGTGCTCGCCGCCAAGATGGCCATCGAGGACTTCGGCGGCAAGGTCAACGGCAAGCCGGTCGAGTTGCTGACCATGGACGACCAGAACAAGCCCGACGTCGGGCTGAACGCCGCGCGCAAGTGGCTGGAGGCGGACAAGGTGGACGCGATCGTCGGCGGATCGGCCTCGTCAATTGCGCTGGGCGTGCAGACCCTGATGAAGGAGAAGCAGAAGCCCTACTTGATCGCCGGCACCGTCACCTCCGACCTCACCGGCAAGGCCTGCTCGCCGATGGCCTTCCAGTTCCTGGTCGACACCTACTCGCTGCCCAAGGCCGGCGTGCAGACGCTGATCGACAAGGGCATCAAGACCTTCTTCTTCGTGACGGTGGACTACGCCTTCGGCGCGGCGCTGCAGACCGAGGCCACGCGCTTCATCGAGCAGGCGGGCGGCAAGGTGGTGGGTTCGGTCAAGCATCCGCTGGGCACCACCGACTTCTCGTCGTACCTGCTGCAAGCGCAGTCGAGCGGCGCCAAGGCGATCGTGATTCTGAACGCGGGGCTGGACCTGTCCAACTCGCTCAAGCAGGCGGCCGAGTTCCGTATCACCAAAGGCGGCCAGAGCGTGAGCGTGTTCGGCATGACGATCAACAGCGTCGCCGCGATGGGCCTGGAGACCGCGCAGGGCCTGAACATCACGGTGCCCTTCTACTGGGACCGCGACGAAGCCTCGCGTGCCTGGAGCAAGCGCTTCATGGAACGCAACAACGGGGTGGTGCCGACCTACATCATGGCGGGCGTCTACAGCGCCGTGACGCATTACCTGAAGGGCGTGCAGGCGGCCGGCACCGATGCCGGTCCGGCGGTGGTGGAGAAGATGAAGGCCACGCCGGTGAACGACTTCATGTCCAAGGACGTGAAGATCCGTGAGGACGGCCAGGTGATGCGCCCGGTCTATCCGGTCGAAGTGAAGAGCCCCGCGCAGTCCAAGGGCAAGAACGACTTCTACACGGTGGGCGCCGCCATCCCCGCCGAGAAGGTGTTCCGTCCGCTGTCCGAAGGCGGCTGCGATTTCGTCAAGAAGTAAGCACGACCGGCGGGGGGTCCACATGAGCGTACGACACGAGATCATCGGCGACACGCGCGACAGGCTGGGCGAATGTCCGGTGTGGGATGTGCGCGACCAGTCGCTGTACTGGGTCGATTCCAAGGCCAGGCTGGTGCGGCGCATGTCGCAGGGCCGGTACAGCGAATGGGCCACCCCGAGCGACGTGGGCTCGATCGCGCTCGCGCGCAGCGGCCGGCTGGTGCTGGCGCTCGAGGACGGCTTCCACCTGATGGACCTGTCCACGGGCGCCGTGCGGCGGCTGGCCGAGGTGCGGCACAAGGGCCCGGCCATGCGCATGAACGACGGCCGCACCGACCGGCAGGGCCGTTTCGTCGCGGGCTCGATGGTGATGGGCCGGCACGACACCGATGGCGGCTACTACCGATTGGAGGCCGATGGCAGCGCGACGCCGCTCTTCGACGGCATCGCGCTGGCCAATGCCACCTGCTTCAGCCCCGACGGGCGCCGGCTCTATCACGCCGACAGCCTGAGCGGCAACGTCAGCGTGGTCGACTACGACCCGGCCACCGGGGCGGTCGGACCGCGCCGCACGCTCTTCAGCACCCAGGCGCACGGCTCGGCGCCCGACGGTGCCACGGTGGATGCCGAAGGTTGTCTGTGGATCGCGCTGGTCCAGTGCGGCAAGCTGGGCCGCTTCCAGCCCGACGGCCAGTTGCTCACGCTGCTCGACGTGCCGACGCCGTTCCCGACCTGCCCCTGCTTCGGCGGGCCGGACCTGGATGTGCTGTACCTGACCAGCATCCGCAACACCGGCAACCTGCTGCGCAGCGACCATCCGGATGCGGGCGCGCTGTTCGCGCTCCACGGGCTGGGTGTGCGCGGCCTGCCCGAGGTGCTCTTCGACGACCGGAGCCTGGCGTGACGAAACCGGCGCACGCCAGCGACTGCATCCTGCGCACCGAAGGGCTCAGCAAGGAGTTCCTCGGCTTCCATGCCGTGAAGAACGTGTCGCTGAACATCCGGCGCCACAGCATCCATGCCCTGATCGGTCCCAACGGCGCCGGCAAGACCACCTGCTTCAACCTGCTGACCACCTTCATCCCGGCCAGCGCCGGACGCATCTACTACAACGAGCGCGACATCACGCGCAGCGACCCGGCCAGCGTGGCGATCGGCGGCATGGTGCGTTCCTTCCAGATCTCGGCGGTTTTCGGACAGATGAGCGTGCTGGACAACGTGCGGGTGGCACTGCAGCGCAAGGCCGGCGGCACCTTCGCCTTCTGGCGCAGCGCGCGGGTGCTGGAGCGCCACACCGGGCGCGCGCGCGAACTGCTGGCCGCGGTCAACCTCGAGCCCTACGCAAACCTTTCGGCCGCCGACCTGTCGTACGGCCGCAAGCGCGCGCTGGAGCTGGCGACCACGCTGGCGCTGGAGCCCGAGCTCATCCTGCTCGACGAGCCGATCGCCGGCCTGGGCCACGAGGACATCGGGCCCGTGACGCGCCTGATCGCGCAGGTGGCCAGGGACCGCACGGTGCTGATGGTGGAACACAACATGAAGGTGGTAGCCGAGTTGTGCGACCGCATCACCGTGCTGCAGGCCGGCGAGGTGCTGGCCGAGGGCAGCTACGACGAAGTCTCGAACGACGCGCGCGTGCGCGAAGCCTACGTGGGAGGCGCCCATGCCTGAGCAGAACGTGCCCTGCCTGGAGGTGCGCGGCCTCACCGGCTTCTACGGCGAGACGCAGGCGCTGCACGGCATCGATTTCGTGGTGCAGCCGGGGGAGGTGGTGTGCCTGCTCGGGCGCAACGGTGCCGGCAAGACCACCACGCTGCGCGCAGTGGTGGGCCTGCTGACAAAGCGCCGGGGCCACATCGCGATCAACGGCCGTCCTACCCAGGGAATGGCGCCCGAGGACATCGCCCGCCTGGGCGTCGCCTACTGTCCCGAGGAGCGCGGCATCTTCGCGAGCCTGGACGTGGAAGAGAACCTGCTGCTGCCCCCGGTGCTGATGCCCGGCGGCATGACGATCGACGAGATCTACACGCTCTTCCCCAACCTCAAGCTGCGTCGCAAGAGCCCCGGCACGCGGCTCTCGGGCGGCGAACAGCAGATGCTGGCGATCGCCCGCATCCTGCGCACCGGCGCCAAGCTGCTGCTGCTGGACGAACCCACCGAAGGCCTGGCACCGGTGATCATCGAGAAGATCGGCGAGGCCATCGGCATCCTGCGCCAGCGCGGCTTCACGATCCTGATGGTGGAGCAGAACTTCCGATTCGCCTCGGGTGTCGGCGACCGCTTCTATGTGATCGAGGAAGGCAGGGTCGCCGAGCAATTCGACCGGCAGACGCTGGCCAGCGACCACGCGCGCATCGAGGCGCTGCTCGGCGTCTGACGCGAATCGACAAGAGAAGACAGAACAAAGAGACACCTATGCCCGACACCTTGTTTGGATTCCCACTGGCCGCCGTCGCCGGCCAGGTGCTGGTGGGCATGATCAACGGCTCGCTCTATGCGTTGATGAGCCTGGGCCTGGCGATCATCTTCGGGCTGTTGCGCGTGGTGAACTTCGCGCACGGCGCGCAGTACATGCTCGGCGCCTTCGTCGCCTGGGGCCTCCTGGAGTACCTGGGCCTGAACTACTGGTGGGCGCTGGTGCTGGCGCCGCTGGTGGTCGGCCTGAGCGGCGTCGCGCTGGAGCGCACCCTGCTGCGCCGGCTCTATCACGTCGACCATGTCTACGCGCTGCTGCTGACCTTCGGCTTCGCGCTGATCCTCGAAGGCGTGTTCCGCTACAAGTTCGGCGCCACCGGCCAGCCCTATCCGAACCCGATCGCGGGCGGGCTGGACACGCCGATGGCCTTCTTCCCGTGGTATCGGCTGTGGGTGATCGTCGCGTCCATGGGCATGTGCATCCTGACCTGGTTCGTCATCGAGCGGACCCAACTCGGCTCCTACCTGCGCGCCGCCACCGAGAACCCGAATCTGGTGCGGACATTCGGCGTGCGCGTACCGCGCATGCTGATGCTGACCTACGGCCTGGGCGTGGCGCTGGCCGGCTTCAGCGGCGTGATGGCTGCGCCCATCTACCAGGTCAATCCGCTCATGGGCTCCCAGCTGATCATCGTCGTGTTCGCGGTGGTGGTGATCGGAGGCATGGGCTCGATCATGGGCGCGATCGTGGCCGGCTTCGGGCTGGGCGTGATCGAAGGCATCACCAAGCTGGTGTACCCGGACGGCGCCGGCATGGTGGTGTTCGTGGTGATGCTGATCGTGCTTGCCGTGCGTCCGCAGGGCCTTTTCGGCAGCCTGCGCTGAACCGGTAGAAGGAGACAATGTGACCGCAACCCCCTCGTTCTTCGAGCGTCACTGGATGGCCCTGCTGGTCGCCGCCGCGCTTGTGCTGCTGCTGGCGCCGTTCGTGGCGTATCCCATCTTCCTGATGAAGCTGATGTGCTTCGCGCTGCTCGCGGCCTCACTGAACCTGATGGTCGGCTACGTCGGGCTGCTGTCTTTCGGACATGCGATGTTCTTCGGCACGGCCGGCTACGCGACGGCGCATGCGGTCAAGGTGTGGGGCTTCGAGCCCGCGCTGGGCGTGCTCTTCGGTGCGGCCGTGGCGGCGGCGATCGGCGCCACCACCGGCGTGCTGGCGATCCGTCGCGCGGGCATCGCCTTTTCGATGATCACGCTGGCCTGCGCGCAACTGGTCTACTTCATCGCACTGCGTTCGCCCTTCACTGGCGGCGAGGATGGCATCCAGAACGTGCCGCGCGGAAAGCTGCTCGGCCTGCTGAGCCTGCAGGACAACCTCACCCTCTACTACGTGGTCATGGTCACGGTGGTGGCCGCCTTCTGGCTGATCTGGCGCGTGGTGCATTCGCCCTTCGGCCAGGTGCTGACTGCGATCCGCGACAACGAGCCGCGTGCCATCTCGCTGGGCTACCGGGTCAATCGCTACAAGCTGCTGGCCTTCACGATCTCGGCGGCGCTGGCCGGACTGGCCGGCGGCATGAAGAGCATCGTGTTCCAGATCGCCACGCTCACCGACGTGAGCTGGGTCACCTCGGGCGAAGCCCTGCTGATGGGCATCGTCGGAGGCCTGCAGACCATGCTCGGCCCGGTGGTGGGCGCCATGGTGGTCGTGACCATGGCCAACCAGCTGTCCGCCTTTGCGGAGGCGGTGCTGATCGTCCAAGGCGCCGTCTTCGTGGTGGTGGTCATGCTCTTCCGCCGGGGCATCGTGGGCGAGATCAATGCCTTCCTGGCCCGGCGCGCGAGACTCGGCGCGCCCCCCGAGGCGTCCGCGATGCCTCCCCGGACCTCGCGCGCCGGCCCGTCCACTTCCGCAACGGCGCCCGAGGGGACCCCATGACCCTGTTTGTCGCCACACGCATTGGAGCTGTCCATGACTGAGTTGTCCGACGTCCCCCTGTTGCATGGCCGGCTCGCCCTCGTGACCGGCGCCGCCGGCGGCATCGGCCGCGCCATCGCCATTCGCTACGCACGAGCCGGCGCCCGCGTGGTGCTGGCCGATCTGCGCGCCGAGGATTGCGAGGCCGCCGTGCGCCAGATCGCCGAAGCGGGTGGCAGCGCCTGGGCCTTCGCGCTGGACATCACCGACGTGCAGGCCTGCGCCGACCTGGCCGAACGGATCGGACGCGAGATCGGCGTGCTGGACGTGCTGGTCAACAACGCCGGCATCCTGCTGCGCGAAGGCATCGACACGCCCGACGCGCATCGCAAGATCCGCCGCGTGTTCGACGTCAACGTGCTGGGCGGCTTCAACGTGCTGCACGCCTTCCTGCCCGCGCTGCGCCAGACCCGGGGTTGCGTCATCAACATCGCCTCGGGCGCGGCCTTCATCGCGCAGGCCGGCTGCATCGGCTACTCGGGCTCCAAGGGCGCCGTGAAGATGCTGACGCAGTCGATGGCGGTCGACCTCGCGCCGGACGGCATCCGCGTCAACGCGATCGCACCTGGCGTGATCGACACGGCCATGACCGATGCCACCCGTGCCGATCCGCAGCGTCTGCAGGGTTTCCTGCGCCGCACGCCGCTGGGCCGCGTCGGCCAGCCGGAAGAGATCGCCGAGCCGGCGCTGTTCCTGGCTTCGCCGATGGCCAGCTACATCACGGGCGTCACCCTGCCGGTGGATGGCGGGGTGCTGGCCGCATGACGCGAGGACCCGAGGACATGATCGAGCCATGCTGCGGAATGCGGGTCGTCCTGACCGGCGCGGCGCGCGGCATCGGACGGGCGATGGCCGAGCGGCTGGCGCGCGATTCGCTGCAGCGGCACGGCTGGCCGGCGCGCATGGTGCTGGCCGATCTTCATCGCGATGAACTCGAATCGCTGGCCCGGCAGTTGCGCCAGGACGGCGCCGAGGTGCAGGCGATCGGCGCCGACATGGCCGACCCGGCGACGCCGGCCCGGCTGGTCGCGGCCGCGGCGGAATTCGGCGGCCTGGATGCCGTCGTCAGCAATGCCGGCGCCGCGATGCCAGCATCCCTGCTCGAGGCGCGGCTGGAGGACTGGGACCAGGTCTTTGCACTGCACGTGCGCGCCGCCTGGCTGCTGGGACGCGCGGCCCACCCCCTGCTCAAGGCCGCCCGGGGCAGCATGGTGGTCACGACGTCGATCTCGGGCAGCCACCCGACCGCGCCGCTGGCCGCCTACAGCCCCAGCAAGGCGGCGGCGCTGATGCTGGTGCGGCAGATGGCGCTCGAATGGGGGCCCGACGGCATCCGCGTCAACGCGCTGTCGCCCGGCATCACCGAAACCCCGGGCACCGCGGCGGTCTATGCGGATCCCCAGGCCCGCGCGCAGCGCGAAGCCCGCGTGCCGCTGCGTCGCATCGCCCGGGCCGAGGACATGGCGAACGCGCTGTCTTTCCTGGTCGGCCCCGACGCCGGCTACGTCAGCGGCATCGACCTCTTGGTCGATGGCGCGCTGTCCAGCGTGCTGATGGGCAGCTTGAACATGGCCGGCTGGAGTTCCGGCTGACCCGGCCTCGTGCCCGTACGAAACCGCCCTGGCGCGGAAACCACTTGTTGACCAGAACCTCCATGGAGATGCGCATGAACGCCGACACTGCAAAGAATTCCCCCGCCGCCTTCGGTCAGAGCGAGCCAGGCACCCGACGCGTCGACGTCCTCGTGGTCGGCGGCGGCTTCGGCGGCATGTACGCCGTCTACCGCTTTCGCGAGATGGGCTTGAGCCTGCAGGCCTTCGAGGCCGGGGGCGACGTGGGTGGCGTCTGGTACTGGAACCGCTACCCGGGCGCGCGGGTCGACCTGCCCAGCATCGACTACAGCTATTCCTTCTCGCCAGAGATCGAGCAGGAATGGACCTGGTCGGAGCAGTTCGCGGCCCAGCCCGAGCTGCTGCGCTACATCGACTTCGTCGCCCAAAAACTCAGCCTGCGCCCGCACTTCCAATTCAACACGCGCGTCAACCGGGCCAGCTGGGACGCGGCGCGCGCGCTGTGGGTACTCCGGACCGACCGGGGCGAGACCTGGGAGGCGCCGTATTGCGTCATGGCGACCGGCCCGCTGTCGGTCCCGAAGGAGCCGGACATCCCCGGCGTGAAGCGCTTCAAGGGCCGCCTGCTGCATGCCGCCAGGTGGCCGCACGAACCCGTCAGCTACGAGGGCCAGCGTGTGGGCGTGATCGGCACCGGGTCGACCGGTATCCAGATCGTGCAGGAGGTCGGGCCGAAGGCCGGCGAACTCTTCGTCTTCCAGCGCACGCCAAGCTTCACCATGCCAATGCGCAATGTCGAGCTCGACGCCGAGTACATGGCCGAGGTCAAGCGCCACTACGCGGGGATCCGCGAAGCCGCACGCAACAGCGCCGTCGGCGGCACGCGGCCGCAATCGACGCGGGCCTTCTTCAGCGTCACCAGGGCCCAGCGCCAGGCCTTGCTCGAAGACGCCTGGAAGCAGGGTGGGCTGGCCATGCTCGGCACCTTCTCGGACCTGATGCTCAATGAGGAAGCGAATGAGCAAGTGGCCGAGTTCGTGCGCAACAGGATCCCCGAGGTCGTCCAGGACCCGGTGACCGCCGAGAAGCTCAAGCCCAAGGGCTATCCGATCTTCGCCCGTCGGCCCTGCCTGGACTCCAGCTACTACGAGACCTACAACCTGCCGAACGTGCATCTGAGAGATTGCCTCACCGACCCGATCGTCGAGGTGACGGAAAAGGGCGTGCGCACCGAGTCGGGCGAGGTCGAACTCGACATGCTGATCCTCGCCACCGGCTACGACGGACTCACAGGCGCCATGATGGCCTTCGACGTGATCGGGCGCGACGGCCGCACGGTCAACGACAAATGGAAGGAGGGCGCGCGCTCGTGCCTGGGGCTGATGATGGAAGGATTCCCGAACCTCTTCATGACCACCGGCCCCAACGGTCCGGCGGCGCTCGCCAACATCATCCGCATCAGCGAGCACGACGTGGACTGGATCGCCGGGGCCATCACGCACATGCACAAGAACGGCCTCAAGACGATCGAGCCGACCCCCAAGGCCGAAGAGGACTGGATGGGCGTCGTGCGCAACCTGGCCAAGCGCTCGCTGATCAACAAGGCCAAGACCTGGTGGGTCGGTGCGAACGTGAAGGACAAGCCGCAAGGGCTGACGCTGTTCACCGGGGGCTTCCATGCCTACCGGCAGTACACGGCGGCGGCCGTGCAGGACGGGTACGCCAGCTTCAGTTTCGGGCCGGCGAAGGCCGAGGCGGAGTGCGAACCGCGATTCGCTGCGGCGGATCCGGTGGCGGGGGTCTAGGGCCTGGCCGTCGCGTCACACGCGAGACGGCATCCTGGCGCCGGCCGCGTTCTAATCGCGGACACCGAGCGCCAGGACCGGACGCCACCCTCAAGATCGAAGGACACACCATGTTTGCCGAACCCTCCCCCAAGACACGCGATCTGTTGCAGCGCCTGCGGCAATTCTTCGACCAGCACATCTATCCCAACGAAGCGCGCTATCACGAAGAGATGAATGCGTTTCGTCGACAAGGCGATGCGTGGCAGGTCTCGCCGCTGATCGAGGAACTCAAGCCGTTGGCCCGCGCCGCCGGACTCTGGAACATGTTCCTGCCGCACGACTACCGCGGCGTGCCGGGAATTTCGAACCTGGACTACGCCCCGCTGTGTGAAGTGATGGGGCGTGTCTCGTGGTCGGGCGAGGTGTTCAACTGCTCGGCGCCCGATACCGGCAACATGGAAACCATCGAGCGCTATGGCACCGAGGCACAGAAGGACCAGTGGCTCGAGCCGCTGCTCGCCGGCGAGATCCGCTCGGGCTTCCTGATGACCGAGCCGGCCGTGGCATCCTCGGACGCCACCAACATCCAGTGCACCAWCACGCGGGAAGGCGATGAATACGTCATCAACGGCCGCAAGTGGTTCTCGTCCGGCGCGGGAAGTCCGCGCTGCAAGATATTCATCGTGATGGGCAAGACCGACACCGAGGCGCCGCGCCATGCGCAGCAATCGATGGTGCTGGTGCCGCGCGACACGCCTGGCGTGAGCGTGCTGCGGCACCTCTCGGTGTTCGGCTACGACGATGCACCGCACGGCCACATGGAGGTCCTGCTGGAAAACGTGCGCGTGCCAGTCAGCAATATTCTGCTGGGCGAAGGCCGTGGCTTCGAGATCGCCCAGGGCCGCCTGGGCCCGGGACGCATCCACCATTGCATGCGTTCCATCGGCGCTGCCGAGCGCGCGTTGGAGATGATGTGCGACCGGCTTCGTTCGCGCATCGCCTTCGGAAAGCCTCTGGCCGAGCAATCCGTCTGGCATGAACGCATCGCCGAGTCGCGCTGCATGATCGATCAGGCGCGGCTGCTGACGCTGAACGCTGCGTACAAGATGGACACGGTCGGCAACAAGGAAGCGCGTGCCGAGATCGCCATGATCAAGGTGGTGGCCCCCAACATGTCGTGCAAGGTGGTCGACTGGGCGATCCAGGCGCACGGCGCGGCCGGTGTCAGCCAGGACTTCTGGCTGGCCGAGGCGTATGCGCACCAGCGCACCGTGCGCATCGTCGACGGTCCGGACGAAGTGCACCGCAATGCCATCGCCAAGCTTGAATTGTCCAAGCGGCCTGTGGCGTAAAGGAAAAGGCTTCGGCGTCACCCGGGGCCAAAAGAGGCTGCTTCACTGCTGAGCGCGGCCTGGCGACTCGGGGGCGGCGACCCGGTATTCAGGTCGAGCGACCTGAACCTGTCGCCCTACGGCGGCCTGTACGACACGGGCCTGTACAACGACGTGGCGCAGTCCTATCTGTACATCGCCGATCAAATCTCAAAGCGTGGCCTGGACTATGTACACCTCATGGACCAGTTTGTCCCGCGGCAGCACGCCCATCCCGCCCAATTTCCTGAAGAGGTTCCGCAGCCACTATCAAGGCACCTGATCCTCGCGGGTGGCCCCGTGGGTCGCTGTGCAGCCCGATCTCCAATACGTCGTGCACCCAGACGCCGACCCGGCGTTGCGCAACGCGTGGGTTGTTCAGCTGCGTTTCGAATTTGCCTCTTAGACATCAAGGCGATACGGCGTCACCAAGCTGGCCGAGATCGGCCGGGCGTCCAAACCCAGCGCAAGTAGCTTCCGCACCGAATTGGTTGATCAAAGACCCAAAAACGCGCTTGCGCCGACGCACCGCGCAGTCGTTGTCTCACTGGCTTTGCGGCGACGGTGACTGGCAAACCCCTGTGGGACGGGGTTTGCGAGCGTCTTGCGCTCGAATGAATCGGAGGCGACGCGCGGGCTGGCCCGCATTTTGCTCATGGCTGTCCAGTGTTGACTGTCGACAGATTGCACGGCAGCCAAAAAGGAGGACCAGACATGCCACCGAACGCCGCGAGCGCCGATCTTTCCGCCATTTCCGATGCCGAGCGACTGGTGCGCATCGACCTCGCCGCCGCCTACCGACTCGTTGCTCACTACGGCATGGACGACAGCATCTATACGCACATCTCGGCGCGGGTGCCCGGGACGCACGACCAGTTCCTGATCAACCCCTTCGGCATGCTGTTCCGTGACATCACGGCATCGTCGTTGGTCAAGATCGACCTCGATGGCCGCATCCTGGGCAACTCGCCGTACGACGTGAACCCCGCCGGCTTCACCATCCACAGCGCCGTCCACGCAGCGCGCCATGACGCGGCTTGCGTGCTGCACACGCACACCGTGGCCGGGGTGGCGGTGTCGTCGCTGGCCGGCGGGCTGCAGCCGTGCAACCAGTGGGCGCTGCAGTTCCATGACCGCGTGGTCTATCACGACTTCGAGGGCATCGCGCTCGACGCGGACGAGCGCGAGCGGCTGGTGGCCGACCTGGGTCCGACGTCGCGCGCGCTCATCCTTCGCAACCATGGCCTCGTCACTTTGGGCCGCACCGTGTCCGAGGCGTTCATCCTGATGCTGAACCTGGAGCGCGCCTGCCGCGTGCAGGTCGCGATCCAGTCGACCGGCCAGCCGATCCATCCAGTGGCGGCCGAGGTCTGCGAAAGAACCGCGCGCCAGTACGAGAGYGGCGACAGCACGCGCCTGCCCGGCCAGCCCGACCCGAACGCGCGCGAATGGCGCGCCCTGCTGCAGCGCATCGAGCCGGCGCCGGTCACCTCGTTGCGCGATTGATTCCTTTGCCTTCCCCCTGTTTCCCCCAACCTCGTCCGAGCCATCAGGAGATCTCATGAAACGTCGCAGCCTCATTCAAATGGGCGTCGCCGCCGGTGCCGGCATCACCCTGGCCGGTGTGCCCCTGCATGTCCTGGCCGCAGGCAGGAAAGGCGGCGTCATCAACGCCGTCGTGCAGCCGGAGCCGCCCGGCCTGATGGTCGGCATCACGCAGAACGGCCCGACCCAGCTGGTGGCCGGCAATATCTACGAAGGCCTGCTGCGCTACGACGAAAAGATCAACCCATTGCCGTCGCTCGCCACCTCGTGGACGCAGAACAAGGAAGGCACGGTCTTCACCTTCAAGCTCAAGCCCGGTGTCACCTGGCACGATGGCAAGCCCTTCACGGCCGACGACGTGGTGTTCTCGGCCGACGTGTTCCTGCGCAAGACACACGCGCGCCTGCGGGCCAACCTGGCGGCCGTCGAGAGCATCAAGGCCATCGATCCCCTGACGGTCGAGTTCAAGCTCAAGTACCCGTTCGGCCCCTTCATCGGCATCTTCGAAGTGGGCAGCATGCCGATGGTGCCCAAGCACATCTACGAAGGCACGGATTTCCTCACCAACCCGGCCAACGCCACGCCGATCGGCACCGGCCCGTTCAAGTTCAAGGAATGGGTCAAGGGCTCGTACATCCATCTGGTGGCGAACGACAAGTACCACGTGAAGGACCTGCCGCTGGTCGAGAGCGTGTACTTCCACGTGATCCCCGACGCGGCCTCGCGCGCCGCGGCTTTCGAATCGGGCAAGGTCGACTTGGTACCCGGCGGCGCGGTCGAATACTTCGACGTGCTGCGCCTCTCGAAGCTGCCCGGCGCCGCGGTCACGACCAAGGGATGGGAGTTCTTTGCGCCGCACGCGTGGATGTGGATCAACAACCGCAAGGCGCCGATGGACAACGTGAAGTTCCGCCAGGCCATGATGTTCGCGATCGACCGCGAGGCGATCTGCAAGGTCGCGTGGCAGGGCTTCGCCAAGCCGGCGACCGGGCCCTTCAACAGCAACATCAAGTTCTACAGCACCGAGGTCGCCAAGTACCCGCGCAACGTCGAGACCGCGAAGAAGCTGCTCGCCGAAGCCGGCTACAAGGGTGAGACGCTGCGCCTGCTGCCGCTGCCGTACGGCGAGACCTGGACGCGCGCCGCCGAGATCCTGCGCCAGAACCTGCTGCAGGCCGGCGTGAAGATCGAGATGGTCGCCACCGACGTGGCGGGCTGGAACCAGAAGCTCAATGAGTGGGACTACGACCTCGCCTTCACTTACGTGTACCAGTACGGCGACCCGGCGCTCGGCGTGGCGCGCAACTACACGACGGCCAACATCGCCAAGGGATCGCCGTTCAACAACGTCGAGGGCTACTCGAACCCGAAGCTGGACGAACTGTTCGATGCCGGCGCCAAGGAAGCCGACCCCGAGAAGCGCAAGGCGATCTACCTGCAGGCGCAGAAGATCCTGCTCGACGAGGTGCCGGTCGCATGGCTGTACGAGATCAACTTCCCGACGCTCTACCGCACCAGGCTGAGCAATGTCGTGAGCTCCGGCATCGGCCTGAACGACAGCCTCGCCGGCGCATCGGTCGGATGAAGCAGGGCGGGCACTGACATGAAGCGCACGCAGTTCATGCTCACCCGCGCATTGCAGGGTCTGGCGGCCATCCTGATCATCGCGACCGTCAACTTCATGCTGGTGCGCGCGGCGCCGGGCGATCCGGTGTCGGTGCTGGCCGGCGAAGCGGGCGCCTCGGATGCCCAGTTCGTGGCCCAGTTGCGTGCGCAGTTCGGGCTCGACCAGCCGATCACGACGCAGCTTGCCACCTACATCGGCAAGGTCGTGCGGCTCGACCTCGGCTATTCCTACCGGCAGCAGCAGCCGGTGCTGAAGCTGATCGTGGACCGCCTGCCCGCAACCCTGCTGCTCACCGGCAGCGCCTTCGCGCTGTCGCTGCTGTTCGGCATCACGCTCGGCGCGCTGTCGGCGCGGCGGGCCGGCACCTGGATCGACAGCGCGATCACGGTGGTGGCGCTGGTGTTCTACGCGACGCCCTTGTACTGGCTCGCGCTGATGGCGGTGCTGGTGTTCACGGTCCAGCTCGACTGGCTGCCGGGTTTCGGCTTCAGCACCGTCGGCTCGGGCGCCAGTGGCTTCGCGCTGGCGTGGGACGTGGCGCAGCATCTGTTCTTGCCGGCACTCACGCTGGCGCTCTTCTACATGGCGGTGTATGCGCGCATGACGCGCGCCGCGATGATCGACGTGGCACAGATGGATTTCGTGAAGACGGCGCGCGCCAAAGGCGTCAAGCCCGGCCGTATCCTGCGCGCCCACGTGTTGCGCAACGCGCTGCTGCCGGTCGTCACGCTGGCAGGCATCCAGGCCGGCGGGATGATCGGCGGCGCGGTGCTGACCGAGACCGTGTTCGCCTGGCCCGGCATCGGCCGCCTGATGTTCGACGCGCTGCTGCAGCGCGACTACAGCCTCCTGCTCGGCGCCTTCCTGGTGACTGCGGCGATGGCGGTGCTCTTCAACCTGATCACCGACTTCGTCTACACGTTGGTCGATCCAAGAATCGAACTCGCATGAMGATCAAGAATGCTTTCTGGCAACGCTACCTGCGCAACAAGGGCGCAGTGGCGGGCCTGCTCGTGCTGCTGGTGGTCGCGGTCGTCGCGCTCGCCGGACCCTCCATCGCAACCAACGATCCATGGGGCATGGTGCAGCAACCGTTCCTGCGACCCTGGACCGAACCCGGCTTCGCGCTGGGTACCGACACGCTGGGCCGCGACATCCTGTCGGGGCTGATCTACGGCGCGCGCATCTCGCTGCTGATCGGACTCGTCTCGACGGTCGTCGCGCTGCTCATCGGCGTCACGCTCGGCGCCGTCGCCGGCTACTTCGGTGGCTGGATCGACGCGACGCTGATGCGCTTCACCGAGATCTTCCAGGCGGTGCCGAGCTTCGCCCTGGCGATCGTGCTGGTCGCGATCTTCCAGCCTTCGGTGCAATCGATCGTCGCGGCCATCGCCATCGTGTCGTGGCCGCCGGTGGCGCGGCTGGTGCGCGGCGAGTTCCTCACGCTGCGGCAGCGCGACTTCGTGCAGGCCGCGTTGCTGGCCGGCGAGTCGACGCCGCGCATCATCCTCACGCAGATCCTGCCGAACGCCATGTCACCCATCATCGTGATGGCGTCGCTGATGGTCGCCACGGCCATCCTGCTCGAATCGAGCCTGAGCTTCCTCGGCCTGGGGGACCCGAACCAGATGAGCTGGGGCTACATGGTCGGCTCGGCCCGGACCGTGCTGCGCCAGGCCTGGTGGATGGCGCTGTTCCCGGGTCTGGCGATCGTGCTCACGGTGCTGGCGCTCAATCTCGTCGGCGAAGGCATGAGCGATGGGCTCAATACGCGACTCGACGGCAGGACGAAATGAGCAACACCATCGAAAAACCCGTGCAGCCGGTGCTCGACGTCGTCGACCTGAGCATCAGCCTGCCCCGGGGTGCCGACCGCGCGCTGGCGGTCGAAGGCGCGACGCTGTCGGTGCTGCCGGGCCAGACGCTGTGCGTCGTGGGCGAATCGGGATCGGGCAAGTCGATGATCGCGAACGCCGTGATGGGCCTGCTGCCGCGCCCGCACGTCGCGCCGGTCGGCGGCAGGATCCTGTTCGAGGGCGTCGACCTGCTCGCGCTCACCGAGCCGCAGATGCGCGAGCTGCGCGGGCGCCGCATCGGCATGGTGTTCCAGGAGCCGATGACGGCGTTGAACCCGGTCATGCGCATCGGCGAGCAGATCGGCGAGGTGCTCGACGCGCACGGCACCGTGCCCGCCGCCGAGAAGCGGCGCCGCATCGTGGCCGCGCTCGCCGACGTCGGCTTGCCCGACCCCGAACTGCTGATCGACAGCTACCCGTTCCGCCTGTCGGGCGGGCAACGCCAGCGCGTGATGATCGCCTGCGCGCTGGTGCTGGAGCCGGTGCTGCTGATCGCCGACGAGCCGACGACCGCGCTCGACGTGACCACCCAGGCGCAGATCCTGAAGCTGGTGCGCGAGCTGCAGCAGCGCCGCGGCACCGCCGTGCTCTTCATCACGCACGACTTCGGCGTGGTCTCGGAGATCGCCGATCACGTGGTCGTCATGCAGACCGGCAAGGTGGTCGAGGCGGGCCCGGCGCGGCGGGTGCTCGATGCGCCCGAGCATCCCTACACGCGCCGGCTGATCGCCGCCATTCCGAACGGGCAGGCGCAGCGCGCGACGCTTTCCGGCGACGCGATCCGCGTGCTGCAGGTGCAGGACCTGTGCAAGACCTACCGCACCGGCGGTGGCCTGTTCTCGCGCGGCCGCACCACGCAAGCCGCGAAGGACATCAACTTCGACCTGCTGCGCGGCCAGACGCTGGGCGTGGTCGGCGAGTCGGGGTCGGGCAAGTCGAGCCTCGGCCGCTGTCTCGTCGGTCTCGCGCCCTTCGACAGCGGGCGCATCCTCTTCAAGGGCCGCAACCTGGCCCAGGGCGAAGCGTTCCGTCGGGCGGCGGCCGGCAAGATCCAGATGGTGTTCCAGGACCCGTACGCATCGCTCAACCCACGCCACCGCGTGGGCGCGGCGATCGCGGGCGGACCGATCGCGCAGGGCGTGGGCCCATCCGAAGCGATGGCGCGCACGATGGAACTGCTGCAGCTGGTCGGCCTCGGCGCCGATGCGGCGCAGCGCTATCCGCACGAGTTCTCGGGCGGGCAGCGGCAGCGCATCGGCATCGCCCGGGCGCTCGCGATGCAGCCCGAGCTGCTGGTCGCCGACGAGCCGGTGTCGGCGCTCGACGTGTCGGTCCAGGCGCAGGTGCTCGAGCTCTTCGCGCAGGTGCGCGAGAAGTTCCAGCTCGCGATGGTCTTCATCACGCACGACTTGCGCGTGGCCGGCCAGATGTGCGACCACATCGCCGTCATGCAGCGCGGCGTGGTCGTCGAGTATGGCGAAACGCACAAGGTGCTCGGCGACCCGCGGCACGCATACACGCGCAAGCTGATCGATGCGGTTCCGAGGCTGGCCGCGCCAGCCGAGGCCGGGATGTTGAGGGCGGCCTGATGACCTGCGTCGCATTGCTGAGCGAAGTGCTCGACCTGGGCTACGTGGCGGACGCCTTTCGTGCCGTCGACCCCGGCGTCGAAGTGAGGCAGGGCGCGGACCTCGGCGCGCTGGACGAGATCGACGTCGCGGTCTGCTGGTTCGCGCCGCACGGCCGGCTGGCGCAGATGCCGGCGCTCCGGCTGGTGCAGTCGCTGGCGGCCGGCGTCGATCACGTGCTGGCCGACCCCGACCTGCCGCGTGCATTGCCCTTGTGCCGCATCGTCGACCCCGGCATGGCGGCCGGCATGAAGGCCTACGTCTGCTGGGCGGTGGTGCAGCAGCATCGCGGCATGCGCGCCTACGTCGCGAACTCGGCCGCCGGTCGTTGGCAAGAGCAGCCCGTGGTGTCGCCGGGCAGACACCGGGTGGGCATCGCCGGCCTCGGCACCCTGGGCCTGGCCTGCGCGGATGCGCTCGCCGCCATCGGCTACCAGGTGCGCGGCTGGAGCCGCAGCGCCAAGGCCGGCCTGCCGGCCGGCGTGGCTGGATTCCACGGCGATGACCAGCTCGATGAATTCCTCTCGGGCTGCGACACGCTGGTGTGCCTGCTGCCGCTGACGCCGCAGACACAGGGCTTTCTCGATGCCGATCTTTTCGCCAGGCTGCCGCGTGGCGCGCACATCGTCAACGTCGGCCGCGGGGACCATCTGGTCGAGGCCGATCTGCTGCAGGCACTGGCGCAGGGCCGGCTGTCGGGGGCCACGCTCGACGCGTTCTCGCAGGAGCCTCTGCCGGCCACGCATCCGTTCTGGAAGGAGCCGCGCATTCTCGTGACACCGCATATCGCGACGCGCACCGACGCGACGGTCATCGCGCAACAGACGCTGGCCAACCTGGCGTCGCTCCGGCAAGGGATTCGTCCCGTCAACCAGGTCGACATCGAGCGCGGCTATTGAGAATCGAGGCGACATGAACACATCCACCTCCGCCGCCGCCCACGACATCGCGTCGGTGCTGCATCCCTTCACGAACCTGGCGACCCATCCGCAGGTCGGCCCGCTGGTCATCCAGCGCGGCGACGGCATCTATGTCGAGGACGACCAGGGCCGCCGCTACCTGGAGGCCATGTCGGCCCTGTGGTGCGCCTCGCTGGGCTTCAGCAACGAGCGCCTGGCCAAGGCGGGAAGCGACGCCTTGCGCACCTTGCCCTGCTACCACATGTTCAACGGCCGGTCGAACCCGCCGGCCATCGCGCTGGCCGACAAGCTGCTGTCGATGGCGCCGGTGCCGATGTCGAAGGTCTTCTTCGCCAACTCGGGCTCGGAGGCCAACGACACGGCGGTGAAGCTGGTCTGGTACTACCACAACGCGATCGGCAAGCCCGGCAAGAAGAAGATCATCGCGCGCAAGAACGCGTACCACGGCGTCACGGTCGCGGCCGCCAGCCTCAGCGGCCTGCCCTCGAATCACCGCGACTTCGACCTGCCGATCGATCGCTTCCTGCACGTCGAATGCCCGCACCACTATCGCCATGCCGAAGCCGGCGAGAGCGAAGAGGACTTCGCGACGCGGCTGGCCGGCGCGCTGGAGCAACGCATCCTCGATGAAGGCCCCGAGACGGTCGGCGCCTTCATCGCCGAACCGGTGATGGGCGCGGGCGGCGTGCTGGTGCCGCCGGCCGGCTACTTCGAAAAGGTGCAGGCGGTGCTCGCCAGGTACGACGTGCTGTTGATCGCCGACGAGGTGATCTGCGGCTTCTGCCGCACCGGCGAGATGTTCGGCTCGACCACCTTCGGCCTGAAGCCCGACATCCTGACGGCGGCCAAGGCCCTGTCGTCGGGCTACGTGCCGATCTCGGCCGTGCTGGTCAATGACAAGGTGCATGCCGCCGTGGCGGCCAACAGCGGCAAGATCGGCACCTTCGGGCACGGCTTCACCTATTCGGGCCATCCGGTGGCCTGCGCCATTGCGCTGGAAACGCTGCGGATCTACGAAGAGGAGAACATCCTTGCGCACGTGCAGTCGCTGGCGCCGAAGTTCCAGCGAGGGCTGCGGCGCTATGCGTCGCGTCCGTTCGTGGGCGAGGTGCGCGGCGTCGGTTTCATCGGGGCCATCGAGCTCGCGGCGGATCCGGCCGGGCGCACGCCCTTCGATCCCGCGAAGAAAGCCGGCGCACGCTTGACCGAACTCGCGCTGGCGCAGGGCCTGATCGTCCGCTCGCTGGCCGATGCCATCGCCTTCTGCCCGCCGCTGATCACGACGGCCGCTCAGGTCGACGAGATGTTCGAACGCCTCGACCGCGCGATGCTTCGCTTCGAGGCAGAACAGGGGTGAAGGCCTTCCTCGTCGCGCTGGACCCGTCGGCCGGCCGCGGGCGCGCGAGTTCGACCCGGGCCGCGGGCGTCGGCTTCTTCTTCTGTGCGTTGATCGCCTTCGCGTCCTACGACGCGTTCTGCAAGTTCATGCTGCAGTTCTATCCGGCGCCCTTCGTCAACGTGATGCGCTACGTGTCGGTCATCGGCATCGCCTTCGCGATGCTGCTGCGCCATGGCGACCTGCGCATCTGGCAGGCGCCGCAGAAGAAGCTGCTGGTGCTGCGCGGCGCGATGCTGGCGACGGTCGCGACCTGCTTCATGACCGCGCTGATCTGGATGCCGCTGGCCGAGGCCACCGCCATCTACTTCACCGCGCCGCTGTTGATGGTGGCGCTGTCGCCCTGGCTGCTCGGCGAACAGGTGCGGCGCAGCCGCTGGATCGCCGTCATCGTCGGCTTCGGCGGCATGCTGCTGATCGTGCGGCCCGGCGGCGACCTGCCTTTGCTCGGCTCCGTGCTGATGGCGGTGTCGGCGGTCTGCTATGCGATCTTCCAACTGCTCACGCGACGACTGACCGGTCTCGTGCCGAGCCCCGTTCAATACGCCTACACGGCCCTGGTCTGCCTCGTCGTGACGCTGGTTCCGGCGCCGTTCTTCCTGCCCGCGCGCTGGCCGCCGACCTTGGATGTCCTCCTGTTGCTGGCCGGCGGTGCGTGCAGCGGACTCGCGCAGTGGCTGCTGCTCGCGGCCTTTGAGCGCGTCGAGGCGTCGACGCTGGCGCCGCTCAACTACTTCCAGCTGTTGCTGGCGGTGGCCTTCAGCACCCTCTGGTTCCACAAGCCGCCGGACCGGCTGGCGACGGCAGGCATCGCCCTGATCATGTGCGCCGGCATCTACCTCGCGCGTTCCCGCGCCGAGGCATAGAACGAAGAGCAAGAACGAAAGCGAGACAGGAAAAGAAATGGCCCTCTCCACATCCCCGGACAACGCCCTCTTCGAATCGGTCGAATCGGTCGACCTGGTCGGCCTGGTCGAAGCGCAGCTCACGCGCGCCATCGTCGAAGGCCACCTTGGGCCGGGCAGCCGCATCGTCGAGGCCGACATCGCGCGCCGAATGGGCATCAGTCGCGCGCCGGTGCGCGAGGCCGCGCGCCGGCTCGAGCGCCAAGGGGTGCTGGTCGCGCGRCCGCGCCACGGCTTCGCGGTGCGCAGCATCAGCGTGCAGGAGATCGACGACCTGTACGAGGTGCGCCTGAGCCTCGAGCTGACGTCCATCGAACTCGCCTGCCGCAAGGCCGACGACGCGGGGCTCGCGCGCGTGCAGGCGCTGGTCCAGGAGATGGTGCGGCTCGCGCCGACGCAGCCTCAGCACGAACGCATCGCGACCGACTTCGAGCTGCACACGCTGATCTGCGAGCTCTCGGGCAACGCGCACCTGCATCGCATCTTCCTGAACACGCAGACCGAGATGCGCATGGTCATCGCGCTGATCGACGCGGTCTACCACGACCCGGCCGCGGTCGCCGCCACCCACCGTCCGATCGTCGACGCCTTGCTGCGGCGCGACGCCGAAGCCGCCAAGGCCGCCATGCGCGTGCACCTCGAAGACGCATGGAGCCACGTCCGCGCCCTGTTCGTCGAGCAACACGGCACGCCTTCCCCCACCTGATCCGCGAAAGCCATCGATGAAAGTCGTCTACACCGACACGCACAAGGACCACGATCCGCAGCTCTTCATGGTGCGCGGCAAGCTCAAGCGCAGCAACGAGCAGCCCGAGCGCGCCTTCCGGCTGCTGAAGGCGGTCGAGCAGGAAGGGCACGAGATCGTCACATGCCAGGACTACGGCGCTGCGCCGCGCGCGGCCATCCACACGCCCGAGTACCTGCGCTTCCTGCAGACGGCCCATGCCCGCTGGCGATTGCTCGATGACCCCTCCGAGGAGGTGATGCCCAACATCCATCCCTTCCCGGGCCAGCCCTGCACCTACCCCGAGAGCGTGGTCGGGCAGGCCGGCTTTCACATGGGCGACAACGCCTGCTCGATCGGCGCCCACACCTGGGAGGCAGCCATCGCATCGGCCCATATGGCCACGCATGCCGCGCAACTGGTGCTCGACGGCGAACGCGCCGCCTATGCGCTGTGCCGCCCGCCGGGGCATCACGCCTACGCCGACCGCGCCAACGGCTTCTGCTACCTGAACAACGTGGCCATCGCCGCACAGCATCTGCGCGGCATGCATCAGCGCGTGGCCATCCTCGACATCGACGTGCACCATGGCAATGGCACGCAAGGGATCTTCTACCGCCGCTTCGATGTGCTGACGATCTCGCTGCACGGCGACCCACGCAACTTCACGCCCTTCTTCACCGGCCATGCCCACGAACGCGGCGAGGGCGAAGGCCTGGGCTACAACATCAACAAGCCGCTGGCGCTGGGCACCGACCTCGAGGGTTACCTGCCGGTGCTGCGCGACGCCTGCGACAGCGTTCGCGCCTTCGCGCCCGGTGCGCTGGTGGTGGCGCTGGGCCTCGACGCGCATGAGCACGACCCGTACAAGGGCATGAAGATCCGAACACCCGGCTTCGCGGTGCTGATGGCCGAGATCGCCCGCCTCGGGCTGCCGACCGTGCTGGTGCAGGAGGGCGGCTACCTGTCGGACGACCTCGGTCCGAACATCGCGAGCGCATTGCGCGGCTTCGCGGGCGCGGCATGAGCCGCTCGGCCGCTCCGAAGGCGAATACCGAAGCGCTGCTGCGCGAAGGTCATCCAATGAGCCGCCCAGCCGCTCCAATGACTGCGGTGGACTTCGACGACGCGCAGGTCCTGAGCGAAGCTTCGCCCGAACTCGATGATGCCTGGGTGCGTGCGCTGGCGCTGGAGCGCTACGGCATTGCCGGCGACATGAAGGCGCTGACTGGCGAACGCGACCGCAACTACCGCATCGAATCCACGCGCGACGGCGCACGCTTCATGCTGAAGATCTCGCACCCGTCCGAGACCGCGCTGGTCGCCGATTTCCAGACCCAGGCCTTGCTGCACATCGCGACGCACGACCCCGGCCTGCCGGTGCAGCGCATCGTGCCGACACTCGATGGAGCGCCGTCCTTCGCCTGTGATCCGGGCGACGGCCTGCCACGCGTGGTGCGCCTCTTCACCTACCTTCCGGGCCTGCCCCTGCCCGAAGCGCCGCGCACGCCGCTGCAGCAGCAGAACCTGGCGCGGATGCTGGCCCGGCTGGACGTCGCGTTGCGCCACTTCGACCATCCCGCCGGCGACCTGCCGTTGCCGTGGGACATCCAGCGCGCCGACAGCGTGCGCGGCCTGCTCGCGCACATTGCCGACGCCGAACGCCGCGGGCTGGCGCAGGCGGCGCTCGACCGTTTCGAGCGCGACGCCAAGCCGGTGCTGCACACGCTGCCGGTGCAACCGATCCACAACGACTTCAACATCTACAACGTGCTGGTCGACCCGGTCGATACCGACCGCATCGCGGCGATCCTCGACTTCGGCGACATGGTCCGCGCGCCGGTGATCGACGACCTGGCCGTGGCCGCCGCCTACCAGATCGGCACCGGCGACGATCCGCTGGCCGACATCGTTCCCTTCGTCGCGGCCTACCACGCGGTGCGGCCGGTGTCCACGGCCGAGGTCGACGTGCTGTTCACGATGATCACCGCGCGGCTCGTGATGGTGGTGGCCATCAGCGGCTGGCGCGCCGCGCGCTACCCCGAGAACGCGGCCTACCTGCTGCGCAACAACCGGCTCTCGTGGGCGCGGCTGCAAGCCTGCGAACGCGTCGGCGCAGTCGCCGCCACGGCCGCGTTTCGCCGCGCCTGCGGCCTTCACTGAGGAACAGACGCCATGCCCTCGATCTCTCCCGCGAGCCAGGCGCTCATGGAGCGCCGTGCGCGCGTGCTCGGCCCGGCCTACCGGTTGTTCTACGAAACCCCGCTGCATCCGGTGCGCGGCGAAGGCGTGTGGCTGTACGACGCCGACGGCAAGCGCTACCTTGATGCCTACAACAACGTGGCATCGGTGGGCCACTGCCATCCGCATGTGGTCGAGGCGATCGCGCGCCAGGCTGGCGTGCTCAACACGCACACGCGCTATCTGCACGACGGCGTGCTCGACTATGCGGAGCGGCTGCTGGCGACGCTGCCGCCGCAACTCGGGCATGCGATGTTCACCTGCACCGGCAGCGAGGCCAACGACCTCGCGATGCGCATCGCACGCTCGCACACCAAGGCCTGCGGCCTGATCGTCACGCACTTCGCGTACCACGGCGTGACGGCATCGATCGCCGAGGCATCGCCTTCGCTCGGCCAGTTCGTGCAGCTTGGCGAGGCGGTGCGGACCGTGCCCGCGCCCGACAGCTACCGCATCCCGCCCGGGCAGCTGGGCAAGGCCTTCGCGGCGGGTGTGCGCGAGGCCATCGCCGATCTCGCGGCGCAGGGCATCCGGCCCGCGGCGCTGATGGTCGACACGGTGTTCTCGAGCGATGGCATCTTCACCGACCCGCCGGGCTTCATGGCCGAGGCGGTCGACGCGATCCGCGAGGCCGGCGGCATCTTCATCGCCGACGAGGTGCAGCCGGGACTGGGCCGCACGGGCGACAGCTTCTGGGGCTTCCAGCGGCACGGCGTGGTGCCCGACATCGTGACCATGGGCAAGCCGCTCGGTGCCGGGCACCCGCTGGCCGGCCTCGCGGCCAAGCCCGAGGTGCTGGCCGGCTTCGGCCGCGAGTGCCGCTACTTCAACACCTTCGGYGGCAACCCGGTGTCGATGGCCGCCGGCATGGCCGTGCTCGACGTGATCGAGCGCGAAGGGCTGATGGCCAATGCCCGGCGCGTCGGCCGCCACTTGCGCGGACGGATCGTCGAACTCGCGTCGCGCCATCCGCTCATCGGGGACGTTCGGGGTGCGGGCCTCTTCACCGGCGTCGAACTGGTGACGGATCGCGCCACGCGCGTGCCGGCCACCGTGCAGACGGTGCGCATCGTCAACGGACTGCGCGAGCGCGGCGTGCTCCTCAGCGGCACCGGCGAGCATGCGAACATCCTCAAGATCCGGCCGCCGCTGGTGTTCTCGCAAGAGAACGCCGACCTTCTGGTCGGCACGCTGGACGATGTGCTGAAGACGCTGTAAACACGCGCCCATGTCCACAGAAATCTGGCGTCTTTCCGCATCCCGCGTCGCCGACCTGATTCGCCAGCGCAAGCTGTCCTCGGTCGAAGCGGCCGAGGCGGCGTTGTCGCGGCTCGATGCCGTCAATCCGCGGCTCAACGCCGTGGTCGATCACCGGTCCGACGAGGTGCTGGCGCGCGCCCGCGCGATCGACGCGGCGCTGGCCCGCGGCGACGAGGCGGGGCCGCTGGCAGGCGTGCCGGTCACGGTCAAGATCAACATCGACCAGAAGGGATTCGCCACCAGCAATGGCGTGCGCTTCCAGAAGGACCTGATCGCCACCGACAACAGCCCCGTGGTCGACAACCTGCTGAAGGCGGGTGCCGTCATCGTCGGCCGCACCAACACGCCGGCGTTCAGCTACCGCTGGTTCACCGACAACCTGTTGCATGGCCGCACCCTGAATCCGAGGGACGCGACGCTCACCCCCGGCGGATCGTCGGGTGGCGCGGCATCGTCGGTCGCTGCCGGCATCGGCCACATCGCGCACGGCACCGACATCGCGGGCTCCATTCGCTATCCGGCCTACGCCTGCGGCGTGCACGGCCTGCGCCCGACGCTGGGCCGCGTCGCGGCATTCAACGCATCGAGCCCCGAGCGGGTCATCGGCGGCCAGATCACCGCCGTGTCGGGCCCGCTCGCGCGCACAGTGCACGACCTGCGGCTCGCGCTCGCCGCCATGGCCGGGCCCGACGCGCGCGATCCCTGGTGGGTGCCGGCGCCGCTGGCCGGGCCGGACGCGCCGCGCACCGTGGCGCTCTGCCTGCGGCCCGACGGGATGGCCACGCAGCCGGCCGTCGTCGCTGCCCTGCTCGACGCGGCCGAACGCTTGCGCGATGCGGGCTGGACGGTCGACGAGGTTGATGCACTGCCGCCGATCAAGGAGGCTGTGGCCGCCCAGGTCACGCTGTGGATGGGCGACGGCTACGAGGCCCTGCTGGCCGCCGCCCGACGCGAGGGCGATGCCGGCGCCATCGCCGCGCTGACCGGGCAGGCCGCGATCGCCCGCTCGATGACGCTCGAGAAGTTTTCCGCGGCACTGGTGCGGCGGGCCTCCATCACGCGCAAGTGGCAGCTGTTCCTGGAGCGCTATCCGGTCGTGCTGCTGCCGGCGTGCGCGGAGTTGGCCTTCGCCACCGATCTCGACCTGCAAGGGGCCGAGGCGTATGCGCGCGTATGGGAGGCGCAGATGACGATGATCGGACTGCCGCTCACCGGGCTGCCGTCGCTGGTCGTGTCGACCGGTCTGGCGGGCCGTGCGCCGGTCGGCGTGCAGCTGGTGGCAGGGCGTTTTCGCGAAGACCTCTGTCTCGCCGCGGGCGAGGCCATCGAGGCGCGCGGCGTGCCGCCGATGCCGGCTGACCTCGGCGCCGCCTGAGCCCGATCGCTACGAAGACGAACGCGTGTTCGTCGCCTGGACAGGTTCGAGGCCGCACCAGTCGACCATGAATTGCGCCATGGTCGCGGCCACGCGTTTCATGCTGTCGAGCGAAACGGCTTCGTCGATGCCGTGGATGTTGCGCGCCACCGGCCCGTAGATGGATGCAACTTTGCTTCAGGCGTGCCTATCGCATGTTCCCCGTATGCCCCAGCGAATACCGCCCCGGTTGCGGCCACACCGTCAGCCCGTGCGGCTCCGCGCCCACCGGGATCGATGTCACGGCACCGCTTGTCGTTTCGATCGCGTAGACGACGTCGTCGAAGCGACCGGACAGCCACAGCATCCTCCCGTCGGCGCTGACGTTGCCCATGTCGGGGCTGCCGCCGCCGGGAATCGGCCAGTTCACCAGCACCTTGCGGGTCGCAAAGTCGATCACCGAGACGCTGCCCTTGCCGTGGCGCCTGCCGTGCACGTGGTTCGATCCGCGGTTGGCCACATACAGGCGCGTGCCGTCGCGGCTCGGGTAGAGACCGTGCGCGCCGACGCCGGTTGGCACGAAGCCGATCTTGGTGAAGGCGTCGCCGTCGATCAGATGCACGCCATCGGCCATCATGTCGGCGACGTAGAACACCTTGCCGTCCGGCGACACGCGGATGTCCTGCGGCATGCCCTTCTTGTCGATGTCCAGGTAGCCCACAACCTGCCTGTTCACCATGTCGATCTTGGCCAGGCGGCCGCCGAACTCGCAGGTAAAGAGGGCGTACTTGCCGTCGATCGAGAAGTCCGCGTGGTTGATACCCTTGCATCCGGGCACCTGCAGGCTCGACATCAGCGTCATGGTCCGTGGGTCGCGAAAGTCCAGCCGCGCCTTCGCTTCGGCCACCACAATGGCTTCCTTGCCGTCGGGCGTGAAGTACATGTTGTACGGGTCATCCACCTGCACCGGCTTGCCYGGCTTGGCGGTCAGCGGGTCGATCGGCGTCAGGCTGCCGTCGGCCCGGCCCTCGGCGTTGTTGGCGACCCAGAGTGTCTTCAGATCCCAGGCCGGCACGACATGCTGCGGGCTCAGGCCGACCTTGAACTTGTCGACCACCTTGAGCGTGACGGGATCGATGACGTAGACGTCATTCGAGCGCAGGTTGGGCACGTAAATGCGCGGGAGCGCACCGGCGACCGCGGCGGACAGGTGGCCGGCGGCCGCCTCGCCGTAGAGGTTGGATGCATCGACCACTGGCGGCATGCCCGCTACGGTTGTGACGGCAGATGCCGCCATGCCGTTGCCGGCAGCGCAAAGGCCCATTGCCAAACACACTGTCGCTGAAACCAGTCCCGATGAACGACGAAGGAACAAGCGCATGAGTATCTCCGCAAGTCAAATTCAAACAGTGAGGCGGCAGGGCATCCGGCCACCTCAGCGGGCCGCGATTTCCTGTCGGATGGCATCGACGGTCCGCGAAACGATCGCGTCCACGCCGAGTTGGCCGAGGGCCGCGGTCGAACGGCGCGGGTCGCCGCCATAGATTCCATCGGCGGCCCCGGGCTTGGGGGCATTCTTGAGGCTTTCCACGCGCACCATCTTCGGGGCAATCGCCAGTTGCAGCGAGGTGTCCGCCAGGCCCCCGTGCGTGCCGGCCTCGTCGTGCGGCACGCCATGGTCGAGCAGGATCTGGTTGTAACCGGTCGAACTGGTGCCGTAGTAGGCCGCGGGCACGACGGCCCGGGCGTTCGCGCTGGCCCAGCTCTTGTTGAGCCGGCCCGCGACATTGCGCAGGTCGTTCGCGTAGCCGCCGTGGTCGCCCAAGAACACGATGTTGCGAAAGCCATGGACCCTGAAGCTGTTGGCCGCGGACTCAAGCGTTTTCTCGAATACGTCGTCGGGCACCGTGATGGTCCCCGGAAAGCGCATGTGCGAGCTCGGTGGCGCGTAGCTGCCTTCGGGCACATAGGCGATCACCGGTGCCACGATGGCGTTGCCGAGCCCCTCGGCGATGCGTTGCGCGAGCACCTTGACCCGCGCGTTGTGCTTGCCGAGCGCGACGTAGGGCCCCGTCTGCTCGGTGCCGCCGATGGGGATGAGGATGGTGGTCTTGCCGGCGCGGATTTCGTCGCGCAGCTCGGTCCACGTCAGGTCTTCCAGTTCGACGCTGCGTGGCGCCTGGGCCCAGGCGGCGTGCATCGAAGCCAGGAGGATGGCGGGGGCCAGGGCCCAACGCAAAGACAGACGCATGGATGGCTTCCTTGGAAATCGACGCATTCGCTATTGTCGAGGGATCTTCCGCTCGGACCCGTTCACGCCCTGGCGATCGTCTCGAGCAGCACCGCCTGTATCACGAAACGGTGATTTGCCGAGCGGCGTGCCTCGTCGATCGGTGTGACTGGCCCATGCAAGGACCAGAGGGGCGAGTACGTGGCATCGACCACGAAAACTGATTCGTTCAACGCGGCGCGGGCGCGATCCTCGACACTCAAGCTGAAGCCCATTTCCCTGGCTGCTGCTACGAAAGCGCAGCCGCGCCTCGTCTGCGCGTCACCGAGAAAAAGGATGGTTGATTCGGGCGCTGACGTAGAAGCCGGGCCATTGATGCCAAGTCGCGCTGCATCGACTCTTCCGTCTCGATGAAGCGGAGCTCGGAGACCCGGGCGCCCAGGTCTTGCGCGGCGCGTTTGAGGGTGGATGGTTCCTGATCGGTGACCGTCACCAGCAACGCCAGGTTCCTGCCGCTCAGTGCCCTCGCTTGCGCAACTGCCCTTAGGCGCCGAGCTGCGTCGACGATCGTGAAGATCGTTCCCGCGGCCAACGGCCGATCTGGCGACGAATACCATGTGTGGGCGAAGGAATCGGATTTCACAACAGCGACGGTAAGTGCAGCGCCGGTGTTGGCCTTGATCTGGAACAAGAGCGAATCGCGTCTATCCAGGATTCTTCGCCACCAAACGGTAGGCGGGCGCGAGAGACGGAACGGCCGAGGCCGACTTTGTGGCGCTGCGTCAAGCTCGTGACGCCACGCTTGCGCTGCCAGCGCTGATGTTGCCGTCGGTGCAAGTCAACATGCGCGCCGGCCGCATGCCTCCTCCCGATGCGAACGGCACCTCGTATCTGAAGATACCTGTCGATTTGCTGTAAGAAAGTGGAGCTTCAGCGCAGGCAGCTCGGAATGCTTGGCGGGCCAAGAGGTGGCGCCGGAAATTGGTGTTCAGACAACCGGGGCCACCTCTCTCGCAGGCGGCCGCCTTGCAGGATGACCTGCGCCGTACCGTCATCGAGCCCTGCGAATGGGGCCTCAGCAAAAGTGTCCCAGGCTAGGCGCGGACCGGGGGAGTCGAGGTGATGGGCGCGCCGTGGCCATGGCAGAAGCGGAACTTCCTGCCGCTGCCGCAGGGGCAGGGCTGGTAGGGGTCGCGGCGCTTGTCGTCGACGGCGATCAGCTTCATCACGTCGGCCGGCGGTCGTTGCCTGGCGAGCAACCCCGCCATCACGCGCATCGCGGGCCGCGTGTGCTTGAAGAAGTGCTCCAGTCCCGCGCAGAGGTAGTTCTGGCCCGGCTCGCCATCGCTGGAAATGCGGAAACGATCCTTGGGGCAGCCGCCGTTGCAGACCTGCCGGACCTCGCAACGCTGGCACTGCGCGGTCAGGGTGTCGCGCTTGTCCTGCCCGAACTTGCGCTGGGCCGGCAAGGCCACGAGCTCGCGCATGTGCGTCTGGTGGATGTTGCCCAGCAGGTAGCCCGGCTCCACGAAGTGGTCGCAGGCGTAGAGGTCGCCGTTGGACTCCAGCGTAGGGCCCTCGCCGCAGGTCGGCGCATGGATACACAGCAGGTGGCGGCCCAGCCAGGCCTCCAGCGTGACATCGAAGAGCTGCACGAACACCCGGCCGACGTCGTGGCGGACCCATTCCTCGAACACCTCGACCAGGAACTGCCCGTATTGCAGGGAGCCTACGGTGCGGTCCGTGACGCGGTCGCCGGTCTGGGTGTAGAACAGCCGCGGCATGCCGGGACGCGCCTTCCAGCCCTGGTTGGCGATCTGGATCGTCTGCTCGGTGGCGCGCTCGACGATCGGGATGAACTGGATCCAGCGGGCATCGAGCTGGTCGCGGAAAAAGCGGTACACGTCGCGGCCATGGGCCTGGTTGGCGGCATGGACGGTGCACAGGATGTTGTACCTCACGCCGTGCCGCTGCAGGTGGCTCAACCCCCGCATCACGAGGCCGAAGGTGCCATGCCCCCGGCGGTCGACGCGATAGCGGTCGTGCAGCTCGCGCGGACCGTCGACGCTGAGGCCGACAAGGACATCGTGCTGCTTGAAGAACTCGCACCAGTCCTCGTCGATCAGCAGGCCGTTGGTCTGGAAGGTGTATTCCACCGTCTGCCCGGGTCGAAGGTACTTGCGCACCAGCTCGACCGAGCGCCTGAAGAAGTCGAGCTTCATCAAGGTCGGCTCGCCGCCCTGCCAGGCCACCGTGACGGTGGGCGTGCGGTGCGACTCGAGCAACTGGCGGATGTAGGTCTCGAGCGTCTGCTCGGACATCCGCTGCTTGTCGTTCGGGTACAGCGCCTCCTTCGAAAGGAAGAAGCAATAGGCGCAGTCGATGTTGCAGGTCGACCCGCTCGGCTTGGCGAGCAGGTGGAAGCCCGATGGCGCCTGAGGCGCCGTTGCGAGTTCGCTCAAGGGTTCCTACTTGGCCATCGCCGCGCGTGCGGCCTCGATCTTCGCCTTGACCGCATCGAGGTTGAAACTCGCGCCGCGCTGCATCGGCGGGTAGTCGATGGCGGTCTGGGCCAGCTTCGCCACCTGCTCCTGGACGAAGACGAAGCGCCAGAACTGGTACATGAACCACTGGTTGAAGAAGCCCTGCGCGCCGTCGAGGGTGCCATTCTTGGGCGTGCCCAGGCGCTCGAAGGGGTCGAGGCGCAGGTTGGTGATGCTCGGGGCATCGACGTGGTCCTTGCTGCCGAGCCAGCCGTCGGGCTGCTCGATGAAGCGGTACTTGTAGTCGTCGATGCGCACCGCGCCCAGCGTGCTTTCGCCGAAATAGAAGATCTCGTGGCGGTTCGACGGGCCCTTGCCGGTGATCATGTCCAGCTGGTTGTAGCCGTCCAGGTGCACCTTGTAGGTGGCGTCCCCCACCTTCTTGCCCTTGAGCAGCTCGGTGCCGATGTTCGGGTTCCCTGCGGCGGCCATGAAAGTCGGGAACCAGTCGAGGCCCGAGATGATGCCGTTCTCGATCTTGTTGGCCGGCACCTTGCCGGGCCAGCGCAGGATGGCCGGCACCCGGAAGCCGCCTTCGTAGATGGTGCCCTTCTGGCCCCGGTAGGGCGTGTTGCCGCCATCGGGCCAGGTGAAGGTCTCGGTGCCGTTGTCGGTGGTGAACAGCACGATGGTGTTGTCGTCCACGCCCATGTCCTTGAGCTTCTTCATCACCAGGCCGACGTCGTCGTCGAGCTGCGCCATGCCGGCCTCCTGCAGCGACCAGCCATTCTCGGCCGTGCGCATCGCCTCGTACTTGGGCGACAGGTGGGTGACCACGTGCATGCGCGTCGGGTTGAGCCACAGGAAGAAGGGCTTGCCGTCGGTCTTGGCCTTGTCGATGAACTTGAAGGACAGGTCGCGGATCTCGTCGTCGACGGTCTCCATCCGCTTCGGGTAGAGCGTGCCCGCATCCTCGATCTTCTGCTTGCCCACCTTGCCCCAGCGCGGCATCACGGTGGTGTCGTCGGTGCTGGTGGCCCAGCTGTGGACCATGTTGCGGGGGCCGACCCGGTCGAGCAGCTTCTGCGGGTAGTTGGGGTGCGCCGGGTCTTCCATGGCGTCGAGGTGATAGAGATAGCCGAAGAACTCGTCGAAGCCGTGCACCGTGGGCAGGAACTCGTTGAGGTCGCCGAGGTGGTTCTTGCCGAACTGGCCGGTGGCGTAGCCCGAGGCCTTCAGGGCGGTGGCCATCGTCAGCGCCTGCGCCGGCAGTCCGACCGGCGAACCGGCCTGCCCGACGGTGGTCATGCCGGTGCGGATCGGCAGTTCGCCGGTGATGAAGGCGGCGCGGCCGGCGGTGCAGCTGGCCTCGGCGTAGTAGTCGGTGAAGCGCATGCCTTCGGTCGCCAGCTTGTCGAGGTTCGGCGTGCGTCCCGCCATCACGCCCTGGTGGTAGGCGCCGATGTTCCAGATGCCGATGTCGTCGCCCATGATGACGACGATGTTCGGCGGCTTCGCGGGCGTCTGCGCCAAGGCGGGCAGGGCACTGAGCGCGGCGGCGGCGACCAGGGCGCCGACGAGTTTGCGGGGGGTCAAGGCGGGGTTCATGCGTGCTCCTCGGATCGCGCTGGATCATCTTGTTGAAGCGCGATTACGCCTTGCACGCGATGCACGCCGATTGAGTTGGATCAAATGCCGACGTGTATACGGAGGTCGTTCTTGTTGGTCTTTGGTCAATTCCGCGCATGCCAAATTCGTCAGATCGACGACGCAGTTGATCTTTGTCAATTGCCAAGTCGTCGCGCGATTCACGATGAAGTCCTTTCAACCAATCCAGACCGAGGAAGCACAATGAGCAAATTGGCTGCCGTCATGATCGCCGGCTTGTTCGCAACCGGTGCCTACGCCCAGAACCCTGCGGGCACGACGTCGCAGGAGCAGGTGATCACCAACAGCAAGCAACAGGACAAAGCTCAGGCCAAGGTCGATGCGCGGCCACAGGGCAAAGTGAAGAAACCTGTCGGCGACGAGGCGCAGTCRACCGAGAACGATGCCATCGGCACAGGCAAGGCAGCTGCAGCCGGAGAAGCGCGCGTCAACACCCGTGACGCCCGCCATCCAACGCGGACGACGTCCAAGCAGGGCGGCACGCCTGACATGCCGGGCGCCAAGTAAGCATCCGAAACGACCGGGCTGAGTTGGCCCCCCAGTCAGGTTGGCTGGCCTCGGCCGCCTTCGCTGCAGCAATGGTGCACGCTTCGGCGCATGTCGAAATGAGCGTTTCCCGAAATAGATCGAGATGACGACCGGCCATCCTGTTTTCTGGCTGCTGCTGGTCGCAGTGGCCGCGCCGCTACTGGCTGAGATTCCGCTCGGCGTGCGCGTGCCGACTGTCGTGCTCGAAGTGCTGCTCGGGATCGTGATCGGCCCGGAGGTACTCGATCTCGCACGCTTCGAGGGATTCATCACCACGATGTTCAGCTTCGGCATGGCCGTCACGCTCTTCATGGCTGGGATGGAACTTGACTTCAAGGAGGTCAGCGGCCGCCCCCTGACGTTGGCCCTGGCCGGCTGGATGCTCTCGGCGCTGCTCGCCCTCATTGCGATCGCGTTGCTGCATGTCCTGCCGCAAGTGCATTCGCCGTGGCTGGTCGCGGTCGGGTTATCTACAACCGGAATCGGAGTTCTCATTCCGATCTTTCGCGACAGCGGCCAGCTCGATACGTCGCTCGGGCGGATGGTGCAGGCTGCGGGCGCCCTGGGGGAACTCGGACCGATCATTGCAATGTCACTGGTGCTTTCGACACGCTACAGCACTTGGCAGGAGATGGGATTCCTGGTCGTGTTCCTTGCGATCGTTGGCGCCGCGACGACAATCGGGGTGCGCGCGAGGCCGCCGAAGCTTCTGACAATCCTGAGCCGCCATCTCCACGCGAGCACGCAGTTGCCCGTGCGACTTTCGCTTCTGCTGCTTGGGGGCCTGTTCCTCCTTGCAGATCGGTTCGGATTCGACAGCATGTTGGGCGCCTTCGCGGCCGGGATGATCATCGGCCAGGCCACGCACGGCGAGTCCGGCGAGTCATTCCGGGAGAAGGTCGACGCCGTGGCGTTCGGCTGGTTTTACCCGTTCTTCTTCGTCGGCGCGGGCATCAAGTTCAACGTCGCGGCGCTCGGCGCCGATCTGACGACGATCCTCCTGGTGCCCGCGTTCACGGCGCTGTTCCTGCTCGTTCGCGGCGTGCCCGTACTGCTTTACCGTCAAGCGCTCGCAAAGGGCGAGCGCTTGACGTTCATCCTGTCCTCGGCGGTTCCGTCGCTCTCCATCGTCATCGTCATCGCCGAATTGGGTGTCCAGACCAAGGCAATGAACCCAGACATCGCCGCCGCGATGATCGCAGCCGCCTTGCTTGCGCTGCTGCTATTCGCGGCGATCGCGAGTTCCCTGTTGGCTGCTCCGGCGGCCGGCCCCCTGAGGGCGAGCGACGAGTAGCTGCCCATCCCGTTGGACTGAACCGCCGCACGACGGTGGTCCTATGGGTATTGAATCAGCCGGGGCGTGGCCAGGCCCGGGAGTTCAGAAGCAAGAGGCGTGCCCGGCCGATGCTGGAATGAGCTTCGAGTTGCCCAGGCGCGTGCGATGAATTCCGACCGCGCCGCCACGTACGTGGCGTTGCGTGCGCGCCGGGATGGCGCAAGGCATGGCGACGGGGAAGAATGCTGCGCATGGAGTCGCCGCGCGCGAAGACTGTGCGCGATCTGTACGCAAGGAAAACGTCAAATGAAGAGCTTCCACTTCGGACTAGCCGCACTCGGCGCCGTCCTGGCCTTTTCCGGACCATCGATCGCTCAGCAACCCTCGCAGAAGCCGATGCGGGTGAGGGGCGCTGGCGACATGGTGAAGCCGCCGCCGGAGCCATCGGGCAGCAGGTAGGGGCAATGGCGCCGCGTCTCCACTTGATCCAATCGTGCGATTCAGTCGGGAACTGCGCTCGGCCGGAGCGCGGTCACAGGGGGATGCGGAACGGAGAGCAAGGCTGAACGACCTTGCCATGCACTTCAACTTTTCAACCGAAAGGCATCGACATGACCACGAAGAAACCCAACATCCTGATTCTCTGGGGCGACGACATCGGCTTCTGGAACATCAGCCACAACAGCCGGGGCATGATGGGTTACAGGACGCCCAACATTGACCGCATCGCGGAAGAAGGGGTGACCTTCACCGACTACTACTCGCAACAGAGCTGCACGGCGGGTCGCGCCTGCTTCATCACTGGCCAGAACCCGATACGCACCGGCCTGACAAAGGTCGGCATGCCCGGCGCCACCGTCGGCTTGCAGAAGGAAGACCCGACCATCGCCGAGCTGCTCAAGCCGCTGGGCTACGCCACCGGCCAGTTCGGCAAGAACCACCTGGGCGATCGCGACGAGTTCCTGCCGACCGTGCACGGCTTCGATGAGTTCTTCGGCAATCTCTATCACCTGAATGCCGAGGAGGAGCCGGAGCTTCCTGACTACCCGAAGGATCCTGAGTTCAAGAAGCAGTTCGGCCCCCGAGGCGTGCTTCACTGCATTGCCGACGGCAAAGGCGGGCAGACGATCAAGGACACCGGCCCGCTGACCAAGAAGCGCATGGAGACCATCGATGAGGAGATCACCGACGCCGCGATCTCCTGGATGGAGAAGCAGGCGAAGGCGGACCAGCCCTTCTTCCTCTGGTACAACGCGACGGCCATGCACTTCCGCACCCACGTCGCGGAAAAGAACCTCGGCAAGAGCGGGCAGGACCCCTACAGCGACCGCATGGTCGTCCACGACGAGCAGATCGGCCAGATCCTGGCCAAGCTCGACGAACTCGGCATCGCCGACAACACCATCGTCATGTACTCCACCGACAACGGCCCGGAGAACGACACCTGGCCCGACGGCGCCAGCACCCCGTTCCGCGGCCAGAAGGACTCCAACTGGGAAGGCGGCTGGCGGGTGCCGTGCATGATGCGCTGGCCGGGCAAGATCAAGGCCGGCTCGGTGCTGAACGGCATCGTCTCCCACATCGACATGTTCCCGACACTGCTCGCGGCCGCCGGCAACGCGGACGTCACGAAGCAGCTTTACGACGGCTGCAAGGTGGGCGACAAGACGTTCAAAGTCCATCTCGACGGCTACAACCAGATACCCTACCTGACCGGCGCGGCGAAGGAGAGCGCGAGAAACGTCATCGTGTACTTCAGCGACGACGGCGACGTGATTGCGGTGCGCGTGGGGGACTACAAGTTCCATCTGGCGATGCAACGCGCCAACACGATGAGGCAGTGGGCCGAGCCTTTCGTGAAGCTGCGCGTGCCGTACATCATGAACATGCGCCGCGACCCGTTCGAGCGGGCCGAACTGAACTCGAACACTTACATGGACTGGATGGTCGACCACGTGCCCCAGATGTACCAGATGCAGGCGGTGATCGCGGGGCAGATCGCGGATTTCGCCAAGTTCCCGCCGCGCCAGAAGCCCGCGTCGTTCAACCTGGACGCGGTGCTGGCGCAGGTGTCGGGTCACGGCAACTCTTGAGCGCGATGGGAGACCGCAAGGTGGCGCAGGAGGTGAGCGCTTTCTACGAGCGCCACCCCTACCCACCGCCGGTCGACGACCTGGAGCGCTACCGGCCATCGGGGAGCGATGACCGGCGGCGCAGCGAGACCCTGCTGTTCTGGCCGGATGAGCCCTTTCGCGATGACCGGACGATCCTGGTCGCCGGCTGCGGCACGTCGCAAGCCGCCAAGCATGCGATGCGCTGGCCGCGCGCGAAGGTGGTCGGCCTCGATGTCAGCGCGACGAGCATCGAGAAGACCGGCGTGCTCAAGCGCAAGTACGGCCTCGACAACCTGGAGCTCCACCAGCTCCCGGTGGAGCGCGCGGCCGAGCTGGGTCGCACTTTCGAGCATGTGGTCTGCACCGGCGTGCTGCACCATCTGCCGGACCCCGACGCGGGCCTGCGGGCCCTTCGCGATGTGCTGGCGCCGAGCGGCGCGATGCACCTCATGGTCTACGCGCCCTACGGCCGCGCCGGCGTCTATTTGCTGCAGGACTACTGCCGCCGGCTCGGCATCGGCACGACGGCCGACGAGATCAAGGCGCTCGCGGCGAGTCTTCGTGCGCTGCCGCCGGACCACCCGCTGATGCCGCTGCTGCGCAGCGCGCCCGACTTCAAGAGCGAGGCGGGAATCGCCGACGCGCTGCTCCACCCCCAGGACCGGGCCTACTCCGTCCCGCAGCTGTTCGATTTCCTGCGAGCCGGCGGCTTGCGCTTCGGCCGCTGGCTGGGGCAGGCGGCCTATCTGCCCGAGTGCGGCGGCCTGGCGTCCTCGCCGCACCAGCCACTGCTGTCCCGGCTGCCGAAGGAAGATCAGTACGCCGCCGTCGAACTCTTTCGCGGGTCGATGGTCCGGCACAGCGTGGTGGCATACCGCGACGACCGGCCGGACCATGCCCCTGTCAGCTTCCAGGGCGATGCATGGCTGGACTACGTGCCCTTGCGCCTGCCCGACACGGTCATGGTCCAGGAGCGGCTGCAGCCGGGCGCGGCCGCGGTGCTCATCAACAGGCACCACGCGTTCACCGATCTCTATCTTCCCGTCAATGCGCAGCAGAAGAAGCTCGTGGAAGCCGTCGACGGCCGGCGCACCATCGCCGAGATCGCGCCGGAGCCCGCACTGCGCAACGTTGCGCGCGTGCTGTTCGAGGGGCTCTGGTGGTACGACCAGGTCGTGTTCGACCGATCACGTTCTCGCATCAGGAGGCAGATGTGACAGGCACCGGTTTCTCGACCCGCTGGTCGCCGACCCGTATGCCTTCCTGACGTGAAGGACTTCAGCAGCGCCCTCTGGGTGCTCTACACCGGCCAGCTCCAGTCAACACCACCCGCGGTTGCAATCAGGAATCGGTCGACCGGGCGCCGAGAAACAGGCGCCCGACGTCCGGATTTTCGAGCAGTTCGGCGCCCGTGCCCGCGATGGCCACCGACCCCGAAACCAGCGCGTAGCCGATGTCGGCGAATTGCAGGCCCTTCTTTGCGTTCTGCTCGACGATGATGATGGCTTTGCCTTCGTCGCGTTGCAGGTCGGACAGGATTTCAAAGACCATATCGATGAAGCGCGGCTCCAACCCGATCGAAGGCTCGTCCACCAACAAGATGTGCGGATTCATCACCAGCGCACGCGAGATTTCGAGCAGACGCCGCTCTCCGCCCGATAGCACGCGCGCCGGCTGGTGGCGGCGATGGGCCAGGTTGGGGTACTTCGCAAACACGCGTTCGACGGCTTCCCTGGCCTGGTCGGGATGCGCCAGAAGAAAGCCTCCCATCAGGAGGTTTTCCTCCACCGACATGTCGGGGAACACCGAGTTGTCCTGAAGGACGTAGGCGATGCCGGAATGCTTGAGCTTCCGGTTCGGCGCCATGCGCGTGATGTCTTCGCCGTTGACACGGATGCTGCCGCCGGTGATGCGCGTGAAGCCGTAGATGGAATGCAGCACCGTGGACTTACCGGCGCCGTTGGGGCCGATCATGCACAGCGACTGACCGGCGGCCACCTGCAGGTTCACGCCGTGGAGAACCTCCATCTTGCCGTAGCCCGCATGGAGGTTCTCGATAGACAGCTGCGGCTTGCCGCCGGCCAGCTCGGCGATGCGCTCGCGCGAAGGCCCCTCGCCGACCAGGAGCGCAGCCTCGCGCGCGACGTCATCGACCGAGAGCCAGTCTTCGTCCAGATCGGCGTCGTCGCGTTGCCCGTGCTTCTGGGTCGCCATCAGCGCGCCCCCAGGTAGGCGTCGATCACCCGCTGATCATTCTGGATGGCCTCAGGCTGTCCCTGCGCAAGCAACTCGCCATGCGCGAGGCAGTAGATGTATTCGGCCAGCCGCATGATCACCCGCATGTTGTGTTCGATGACGAACAGCGTGACCCCGAACTCGCGGTTCACTCGGCGCAGCTGGCTGATCAGGCCGTTGATCAGTGTCGGATTGATGCCGGCCGTGGGCTCGTCGAGCAGCAGCATCCTGGGTTCGCTCATGAGCGCCATGGCGAACTCGAGCAGCTTCTGCTGTCCGAAGGAAAGTTCGCCCGCTTGAAGCTGGCGTTTGGCGTACAGGCCGGCGAACTTGAGCAGATCCTCGGCCTTGCCGGTCTCGGCGGGCGAAACGCGGCGAAACATCGAGCGCCATCGATCGCCGGACTGAGGCACGCTGATGATCATGTTTTGCATGCAGGTCATCCTGCCGTAGATGCGCGTCTGCTGAAAGGTGCGCAACAGACCGAGACGGGCGATTTCGGGCACACGCAAACGAGAGATCTCGCGCGCCTGAAAGCGGATCGAGCCGGCGTCGATCGGGTGATAGCCGACGATCGAATTGAACAGCGTGGTCTTGCCGGAGCCGTTGGGGCCGATCAACCCGACGATTTTGCCCTCGGGCACGTCGAGACTGATCCCGTTGTTGGCGAGCACGCCGCCGAATGTCTTGTGCACGCCCTGGATGCTGAGGATCGCCGTCACTGGTGGACCTCCGATCCTTCGATCCGGTGACCGAAGCGCTCCGGCCAGCGCTCGTGCACCCACCCGAGAATCCCGCGCGGGAAGAACACCACGATGATCACGATCAGCAAGCCCAGCGCCACGCGCTGCCAGCCGAGCAAGTAGGTCCAGAACAGCTCCTTGGTCAGATGGAAGATCACCGCACCGATCACGGGGCCCCAAAGCGTTCCCTTGCCGCCCAGGATCGCCATCAGCACCATCCACACGCCGAAGGTCGTGCCGGCGAACGCGACCTCGCGCGCATCGATGAAGCCGATCATGTTGCCTACGGCAGCGCCGGAAAGTGCCAGAAACAACGCCGAGATGCACCACGCCGTGGTCTTGTACCGCGTCGTGCGCAGGCCCATCGCTTCGGCCTTGTCTTCATCGTCGCGGATGGCGTTGATCGCAAGGCCAAAGCGACCGGCGTACAACCAGCGCAGGAACGCAAGGGTGATGGCCGCAAGGGCCAGGCAGAGGTAGTAGAAGAAGTTCTCGCGCCCGCCGATCGCGCCCGGGAACAGCGGCGGGACCATGCCCGCGCCGGCGCCGATGAACTCCCAGCCGCCGGCAATTTCGCCCGCGGCAATGCCCAGACCCAGCGTGCCGATGGCGAAGTAGTGTCCGCGCAAGCCGAGCATGCCGGACCCGAGCAGCGCGGCCACGGCGACTGCAAGCACGGCGCCCCCACCCATGCCAAGGAACAGCGCCGGAAAATAGCCGAGACCGGAGTCCCGCTGCACCACGGCACAGGCGTACATGCCAATGCCGAAGAACAGGATGTTGCCGAAAGAGTTGTAGCCCATCTGGCCGCCTTGCAGGTCCCAGGTGAGCGCGAACACGATCATCACCCACAGGAACGCCAGCTGCGTGCGGTAGTCGGGCACCAGGATCGGCGCCAGCAGCGCCAGGACCGCGACGCCGGCATGAAGGGCCGGTCGGGTGAACGCCGAGTTCATCGCAGGACCCTCCGCTGGCGACCGAGCGAGAACCGCCGTCCCACGAGAATGACGACCAGGAGCCCATAGACAAAGGCCGCCTGGTATTCCGCACCGAGGATGAACCCGGCGAAATTCTCGGCCGCGCCGAGCCCGAGCGCGGCGACGAACACGGCCATCACATTGCCGAGTCCGGCGAGGATCACGATCATGAACGAGCGCACCGTGAACGGCAGGCCCAGGTACGGATGCACGACCCAGGTCATCGCCACCAGGGCGCCGGCCGCCCCGCAGATCGCCGCGTTGATGCCGAAGGTCCAGGCGTACACGGCGTCTGTATCAACGCCCATGATGCGCGCGGCACGCGCGTTCTGGGCCGTGGCCCGGATCGCCCGTCCCATGCGCGAACGCTTGAGAAACCCCATCAACGCAGCCCCGACCGCCAGGGCCGCCACGAATGAAACCAGCTTGATCTCGGCGACAGTGACCAGCCCGCCGAACAGGAACAAGGTTCCGAAACCGGACTCGGCCGTGCGCAGATTCGCGCCGAACAGGCCGTTGGCGAGTTGCTGCAAGAGAATGCTGAGGCCGAAGGTGGCGAGGATGGAGATGAACAGATCCTTGTCCACGACGCGGAAGATGACGCTGCGGTACAGCGCCCAGCCGAGAAGGAACATCAGCAGCGCGGCCAGCGGAATGCCGAACATTGGGTGGATGCCGGCGGCATACAGGAAGAACGCGACGTACCCCCCGAGCATGACCAACTCGCCCTGGGCGATATTGATCAGGTTCATCACGCCCCAGACGAGCGCCATGCCGTAGGCGGGGAGCGCAAAGATCGCTCCGATCCAGATACCGTCGAGCAGCAACTGCACCGACAGCACGGGCGCGTCGAACAGCAACTGGAGGTTGTTCATCTCGCCATTCACCTCTCCCAGTCCCGGGCCGCCGGACCGGGGAACGGGACGCCGCCGCTACGGCGCGACCCTTCGCGGCCAGACCAGCTTGGCCTCGGCCCATCGGGTCGGGGCCACCACCTTGTAGTGTCCGTTCTGCACCTGGTAAAGCACCATGGGCTTGGCGGTGTTCTTTCCGCTCGGGTCGAACTTGATCGGCCCGTAGAAGGTCATCATGTCGGTGCTGGCGATGGCATCGCGCACCTTCTCGGGATCGAAGGACTGGGCGCGTTCGAAGGCGTCCACAAAGACCAATACCGACGCCGTCGACTCGGCCGCCTGGTAGGGTGCTTCGTAGCCGAACTCCTTCTTGAAGCGCTGCGCATACTGCTCGGCGGTACCGAACCACTTGTCCCGATAGTTCAGGCTGCGGTCCCACTGCGAAGCGCACAGGAGCGACTCGGCGAGCTTGCCCAGCGTCTCCGCAACCTGGGCCGAGTCGCAGTGCGTCGTGGCGATCATCGGGACGTCTATCTTCATCTCCGCCGTCTGTCGCACCACGAGGGTCGCGCCCTTCTCGTGCCCGGACACGATGAGCAGATCGGGTTTGAGGGCCCTGACCTTGGCGAGCGTCGCCGCCATGTCGTTCAGGTCGGGCGGCAGCTTGTCGTCGATGACGACCTTCATGCCCTGACGCGTGGCGTCCTCCACGACGCCGTCGCGCACGTCCAGGCTGAACGGATCGTTCTCGAAGGCCATCGCGACCTTGAGCGTCTTCGGGTCGCGACCGTTCTGCCTGGCGACTTCGGCCGCCAGATTCACCGCATCGCGCAAGTAGTAGTCCGAAGTGGACAGGACGGCAAAGAGGTAGCGATAGCCTTGGGTGAACAATTCGCGCGCTGCGCCGTTGCCTTCGACGTGCGGAACCTTGTATTTTTCGGTCACCGGCGCGATCGCCTTGGTCAATCCCGAGCTGTAGGCGCCGAGCACGAACTTCACGCCGTCCTGGGCAATCAGGCGCTCGGCGAGCTGTGCCCCGCGCGCCGGCGTGGATTCATCGTCGTAGTAGACGATCTTGAATTTGTAGCTCTTGTCGCCCACCTTGACGCCGCCGATGTCGTTGGCGCGCTTGACCGCAAGGTCGTAGCCGTCCTTCGTGTTCTTGCCGTTGACGGAATACTTGCCGGTGAGCGACACCGCCGCGCCGAGAACGATGGAATCGGCTTCGACCTTGTCGGCGCCCTTCGCTGCCGTCATCAACAGCAGGGCACAGGCGCCCGCGGTCGGCAGGAGTGTCATGGCGGACGTTTTCAGCATGATCGTCTCCTTCTGCGTCCCCTCCTATGAAGTGTCGGTGCAGCACGCTCAATATAGCGCTTCGATACACCCAATGGGACAGTGGGCGTATCGGTGCCGAGTCGAGCGCGAGATGACCACCCTGGCCGCCACGCTCTGAGATCTTCATCGACCGAAAGGAAGTTGCCATGAACGCCGTTGTTCACTTCGAAATGCCCTACGACGACGCCAGCCGCGTGGCGCGCTCTTACGAGACGGCCTTCGGCTGGCAAACCCGGCAGCTCGGCGCGGAAATGGGCGGCTAGGTCACGGCCGCCACCGCGGAAGCCGGCCCGACGGGCCGAACCGCGAGCGTCAGAGACCGCGCTCCATGTCACGCGAATCCAGCAGCAGATCGATGCGGCGATCGGCATAGAACTCGGGCGGGCACGGGCTAGCGCCTGACTGCGCCGTGACAGCGGTCACGAGGACGTTCAGAATAGCGTTCGCCACCACCCAAGGAAGAGCTGGCCCTACCACCGGCGCTGCGCGACATGCTGCGGCCCACATGCCGCGACGCCTATCGGAGTCGCTCGTGACAAAACGTAAAAGCGACGAAACGCTGTTGCGCCCGGCGCGTCAGCCTTTCGAGCGGCAGGCGCAAGCCTCGCAGCGCGAGCACGCCGACCTGCTGAATCTCACGCATGACGCCATGTTCGTGCGCGACATGAAAGCAGCGATCAAGTACTGGAACCGCGGCGCCGAGGAGATGTATGGATGGACGGCTGAAGAGGCGCTCGGCAAGTCCGCGTCCGAGCTGCTGAAGACCCTCTCCGCCGTGCCGCTCGAACAGATCGATTCGCAGGTGCTGAGCACCGGGCGCTGGGAAGGCGAGCTGGTGCATCACAGGCGCAACGGAACACCGGTGGTCGTGGCGAGCCGCCTGGCATTGCAGCGAGACGAGCAGGGCGAGCCGGTGGCGATCCTCGCGACCAATACCGACATCACGCAGCACAAGCGGGCCGAGGAGGCTCGGCAGGATCTCGAGGAGCAATGGAGAGCCGCCTTCGAAGCGAATCCCACGATGTACTTCATCATCGATGCGGCCGGTGCGATCCTGTCGGTGAATCCCGTCGGCGCAGAGCAGTTGGGTTGGCGCGTGAGCGAGTTGATCGGCCAGCCGGTGCTGAACGTGTTCTACGAAGCCGATCGGGCGTTCGTCCAGGGAAACGCCGAGCAGGCTTTCCGGCAGCCGGGGCGCGTGATGCGCTGGAAGGCGCGCAAGGTCCGCAAGGACGGCACGGTGCTGTGGGTCCGGGAGTCGGCGAACGCGGTCGTGCTGAGGAGCGGGCCGGTGCTGCTCGTGGCGTGCGAGGACATCACCGAGCGCAAGCACGCCGAGGAGGCGTTGCGCGAGAGCGAGGAGCGCTTTCGCACGCTGGTGAAGTTCTCTTTCGACGTGTACTGGGAGAGCGACGCCCAGCATCGCTTCACCCGGCAGGAGTATTCCGCACAGTTCGACCGCGCGCCGGCGCCGGGCTCGGAGATCGGCAAGAGGCGTTGGGAAGTGCCCTATCTGGAGCCGGACGAGGAGGCTTGGCGCCAGCACCGCGCAGCGCTCGATGCCCATGTCCCGTTCCGCGACTTCGAGCTCGCCCGGGCGACGTCCGACGGCGGCATACGCCATGTGTCGGTATCCGGGCTGCCGATGTTCGACGAGGCGGGGCGCTTCACGGGCTACCGGGGCGTCGGGCGGGACAYCACCGAGCGCAAGCGCGCTGAAGATGCCGTCCGCCGGAGCGAGAAGGAGCTTCGGGAGGTGCTCGAGACGATGCCGGCGATTGCCTTCGTCACCGACGCCGATGGCTCCGGTGTGCTCGTCAACCGGCGCGGGAGCGAATACACGGGCTTCTCGCTCGCCGATGCGAACTGGCTGGCTGCAATTCATCCCGAAGATCTGCCCGGCTACATGCAAGCGCGGGCGCATCACATGGCGACGGGCGAGCCTTTCGAGCAGGAAGCGCGTGTTCGTCGCGCGGACGGCGAATACCGCTGGTTCCTGAGCCGCGCCGTGCCGATGCGCGGCGAAGGTGGAAGGACTCTGAAGTGGTATGGAATCCTTACCGACATCGAGGACCTGAAGCGCGCGGAAGAGGAACGGCGCGCGCATCTGTGGTTCCTGGAAAGCATGAATCGCGTCAACCGCGCCATGCAGGGAACCAACGACCTCGAGAAGATGATGAGCGATGTGCTCGATGCAGTCCTCGACATCTTTGCTTGCGACCGGGCGTGGCTCACCTATCCGTGCGATCCGGAGGCTGGCCGCTGGCGCGCGGTCATGGAACAGACGCGGCCTGAGTTTCCCGGCGCGTTCAGCCTGGGCGCCGAGCTGCCCATCGATACGGATGTCGCCACGGTGTTCCGGACGGCGCGCGCTGCGAACGCAGCCGTGTCATTCGGTCCTGGCTGCGAGCTTCAGCTGCCGGCGCAGCTCGCAGAAAGCTTCAGCATCCGATCCGTGCTCGCCATGGCGCTGTACCCCAAGGCCGATCAACCTTACCTCTTCGGGCTGCACCAGTGCTCGCGCCCGCGCGCCTGGACGGCGCAGGAAAAGCGGCTGTTCGAGGAGACCGGACATCGGCTTGCCGACGCGCTCACCAGTCTTCTCATCTTCCGCAGCCTGCGCGAAAGCGAGCGCAAGCTCGAAGAGGCGCAGCGCATGGCGCATCTCGGTCATTGGGAAGCGGACCTGGACAGCGGTCGCGTGACCGCCTCGGAAGAGGCCTTCCGCATCCACGGCCTGCAGAGGCCCGAGTCCGGGCAACTGGAAGGCCGGTTGCTGGACCTCGTTCATCCGGACGACCGGGAAGGGGTGGAGCAGGCCAATGAGGCCGGCGTGCAGGGCGGTCCGCGCTTCGACATGGAATACCGGGTGGTGCGTCCGGACGGCGAGGTGCGCGTGGTCCACAACAGCGCCGACGTGGCACGCGATCCCTCCGGCCGGCCTCGGCGCTTTTTCGGCATCGTGCAGGACATGACGGAGCTCAGGCGGGCCGAGTACCTGACGCGGCAGATCTTCGAGAGCGCCTCCGATGGCATGGCCGTGATCGGGCGGGATTACCGCTATCAAAGGGTCAATGCGGTCTACGAGCGCAATTGGAGGATGCCGGCCGGGAAGATCGTCGGCAGGCATGTCGCTGATTTCTTCGGGACCGGCTTCTTCGAGCGTGCCGTGAAGCCGAGGCTCGACCGCTGTCTCGCCGGAGAGCAGTTCACGTTCGAAGACTGGTTCACGACCGATCGGGGGCGCCACTACCTGTCGGTGTCCTACTCGCCGCTGCGGCTCGATTCGGAGCGCCTGAAGGCAGCGCTTGTGATCACGCGCGATCTCACTGACCATATCCTCGCGTCGGAAGCCCTGCGCGAGGCGCAGGCGGCGCTTGCGCGCGTCAACCGCGTGACCACGCTCGGCGTGCTCGCGGCCTCGATCGCGCACGAGGTCAACCAGCCGCTTGGAGCCATGGTTGCGAGCGCCGGGTCCTGCGCGCGCTGGCTCGCGGCCCAGCCGCCCGAGCTCGAAAAGGCACAGCGCTCGCTCGAACGCATTGCCAGGGACGGCAAGCGCGCGGGCGAAGTCATCGACCGCATCCGCGCATTGGTCATGCGTCAGCCGCCGCGGCGGGACCGCGTCGACGTCAAGCAGATCATCCTCGACGTGATCGCGCTCACGCGCGACCAGATGCGCCGCAACGACATTGCGCTCGAGAAGTCGCTTGCCGACGGCCTGCCGCCCGTGTGGGGTGACGGGGTGCAGCTCCAGCAGGTGATCCTCAATCTCATCGTCAACGCCATCGAGGCCATGAGCGCGCCCGGCAATCGCCCGCGGCAGCTGGTCATCGGCGCGAGCGAAGCGCAGGACGGCGTGTGCATCGAGGTGCGCGACTCGGGCCCCGGCATCGCGCCCGAGATCGCGGACAAGCTCTTCGAGCCCTTCCATACCTCCAAGGCCCAGGGCATCGGCATGGGGCTTTCGATCAGCCGGTCGATCATCGAGGCCCACGGCGGCCAGCTCTGGACCGCGCCGAATCTGCCCCACGGCGCCGTGTTCCGGTTTTCGCTGCCGATCGGGAAAGGGGAGCCGTAGTGGCAACCGAGCGCCCCGTCGTCTTCGTGGTCGACGACGACCTGGCCATGCGCGAGGCGCTTCAGGATCTCCTCGCCTCCGTCGGCATGGACGTGCGCCTTTTCGCCTCGACGCAGGACTTCATGCAGGCGCAGCGCCCGGACGCGCCCGGCTGCCTGGTGCTCGACGTGCGCTTGCCCGGCGCAAGCGGATTGAGCTTCCAGGAAGAACTCCCGCGAGCGGGCGTCGATCTGCCGGTGATCTTCATCACCGGGCACGGCGACATTCCGATGACGGTGCGCGCCATGAAGGCCGGCGCAGTCGAGTTCCTGAGCAAGCCCTTCCGCGACCAGGAGCTTCTCGATGCGATCGATGCAGCGGTCGAGCGGCACCGCGCGCAGCGCCGCGAGACGGCGCTCGTCGCGGAGCTCCGGCAACGCTTCGCCGCGCTCACCCAGCGCGAGCGCGAAGTGATGGCGCTGGTGAGCGCCGGGCGCGTGAACAAGCAGATCGCAGCCGAGCTGGGCATCAGCGAGGCCACCGTCAAGGTCCACCGGGGGCAGATCATGCGCAAGATGCAGGTGAAGTCCCTGGCGCAGCTCGTGCGCATCGCGGACACGCTCGGCCTCTCCAATCCAAAGCCTTAGGCGCCTAAACCAAAGTCGTAGTGCGCGTGTCGCACGTGCAATGGTCTTGCGCGCGCAATCGGCCTAGTCTTGCGTCAAGGCTCAAGAAGAGCTGCAAGGAGACCCAAGTGCGCAACAACCCGACCGTAGCGATCGTGGACGACGATGCATCGGTCCGAGACACGACGAAGGATCTGCTCGACTCCGCCGGCTTGTCTGCCGCCACCTTCGACTCGGCAGAGAACTTTCTGCAATCGAAGGGCACGTGCGCCATCCGATGCCTCATCGCCGATATGCGCATGGCGGGGATGACCGGGCTCGAGCTGCACGGCCGTCTGGCCGCCGCCGGCACCCCGATTCCCACGGTCCTCATCACCGCCTACCCCGACGAACAGGCGCGCGCGCGCGCCTTGAAGACGGGCGTGATCTGCTTTCTCGCCAAGCCCTTCAGTGCGGAAGACCTCCTCGCCTGCATCGAGACCGCCCTGCGCGGACGCGATCCTGCGTGAGGCGCACGACCCTGTTTCCCGGAGCTGCTTCATCGAAATGAACCACGAGGACACCGCCATGCACGCCGCCCGCAACTCATCCGTTGCACAGTCCGCCTTCGAGCTGCGCTTTCCCTCTCTCAGCGGCACGGGGCGCGCCCTGTCGTTTCCCTGCGATGCCAGCGGCTCGGTGCACATGGACAGCTTGAGCGCGCGCGCACTGAACAACTACCTTCTTGCGCGCGCACTGACGGGCCGCGACTACGGGTGGCCTAGCGTGCACGCCTCGTGCCAAGTGCAAACCTGAAGCGAAGGAGCAGAGGCACGAGCGATCGATCTGCGGTGCGTGTCGTCGCCGCGCTCAGGCTGCGCAACGGGCTCCGAGCTCAGATCCCCCCCCAACACAGGTACTTGACGTGCATGTAGTCGTCCAACCCGTGCACCGAGCCTTCGCGGCCATAGCCGGACTCCTTGACGCCACCGAAGGGTGCGGCCTCCGAGGCCAGGGCGCCTTCATTGATACCGACGATGCCCGACTCGAGAGCATCCGCCACGCGCCAGATGCGGCGCACGTCGGTCGAGTAGAAGTACGCCGCGAGACCGAAGGGCGTATCGTTCGCGGCGGCGATCACCTCGGCCTCGCTGTCGAAGCGCGTGACCGGGACCACCGGCCCGAAGGTTTCCTCGCAACTGCATTCCATCGTCGCGTCGGCGTTCACCAGCACGGTTGGCGCGTAGTAGTTGGGGCCGTCGCAGCGCGCGGAGCGCAGCCGCTTGCCGCCGACGGCGACGCGCGCACCTTTTGCAACGGCATCGCGCACATGACGTTCGATCTTGTCGACCGCGCGCGCGTTGATCATCGGACCGATCTGCGAATCGGGGTCCGAGGCCGGGCCGACCCGGAGCGCACCGACCCGCGCGGCCAGCTTGTCGACGAAGGCATCATGCACCCGGGCCTGCACGAAGACGCGATTCGGGCACACGCAGGTCTGTCCGCCATTGCGGAACTTGGCCGCCATCAAGCCCTCCACCGCGGCATCGACATCCGCGTCGTCGAACACGATGAAGGGCGCGTTGCCGCCGAGTTCGAGCGAGAGCTTCTTCAGCGTGTCGGCCGATGCGCGCGCGAGGTGCTTGCCCACGGGTGTCGAGCCTGTGAACGAAACCTTGCGAACGCGCGCGTCGGCCAGCCACACGTCGACCACCTCGGGCGTGCGTTCACGCGAGGCCGTGACGATGTTCAGCACCCCCGGCGGCACGCCGGCTTCCTCGGCCAGCTTCACCAGAGCCAGCGAAGTGAGCGGCGTATCTTCGGCCGGTTTGCACACCACGGTGCATCCGGCCGCGAGCGCCGGAGCGATCTTGCGGGCGATCATGGCGGCCGGGAAGTTCCACGGCGTAATCGCCGCGACCACGCCCACCGGCTCCTTCAGCGCAAGCATGCGGCGGCCCGGCACGGGCGCCGGAATCAGGTCGCCGTTGGCACGCGTGGCTTCCTCGGCGAACCACTCGACATAGCTGGCCGCGTAGGCCACCTCGCCGCGGCCTTCGGCCAGCGGCTTGCCCTGCTCGCGCGAGACGAGACGGCCCAGGTCTTCCTGGTGCGCGAGCATGAGGTCGTTCCAGCGCTTGAGGATCTGGGCGCGTTGCTTCGCAGGCACCGCGCGCCAGGCGGGGAAGGCGGCATGCGCGGCATCGACCGCGGCGCGCGCATCGGCTGCGGTACCGTCCGGCACGCTGGCAAACACGGTGTCGGTGGCGGGATCGGCCACATCGAGGCGGCGGGCATCGCTCGCATCGCGCCATTCGGCGCCGATGAGTTGGCGGCCCGGCATCAGGTCCTGGCGTTCGAGGGTGAGTGTCATGGTCGGAGCGATCTCTGTGGCGTTGGGCAACAAGGGCATCAGGAGACCATGACGCGCTCGGCGATGGCGATGCCCAGTTCGGTGGTCGAGGCCGTGCCGCCGAGGTCGCGCGTGTGCGGCCCTTCGCGCAGCACCGCCTCGATCGCGCCCAGGATCGCGTCGTGCGCGGCGCGTCCGGCGCCCTGGCCCTGCGTGAGGAAGTCCAGCATCAGCGCACCCGACCAGATCATGGCGATGGGGTTGGCGATGTTCTGCCCGTAGATGTCCGGCGCCGAGCCGTGCACGGGTTCGAACAGGGATGGGAACCTGCGCTCGGGGTTGAGGTTGGCCGACGGCGCCAGTCCGATGGTGCCGGTGGTCGCAGGGCCGAGGTCCGAGAGAATGTCGCCGAACAGGTTGCTCGCCACCACCACGTCGAAGCGCGTGGGCTGCAGCACGAAACGCGCCGACAGGATGTCGATGTGCTGCTTGTCGATCTTCACGTCGGGGTAGTCCCGAGCGACCGCGTCGGCCCGGCCATCCCACCAGGGCATGCTGATCGCGATGCCGTTGCTCTTGGTGGCCACCGTCAGATGCTTGCGCTGACGAGCGTTCGCGGTCTCGAAAGCGTACTTCAGCACKCGATCGGTGCCGTGGCGCGAGAAGACGGACTCCTGGATCACGATCTCTCGCTCGGTGCCTTCGTACATCACACCGCCGAGCGCGGTGTACTCGCCCTCGGTGTTCTCGCGCACCACGAGGTAGTCGATGTCGCCGGGCTTTCGGCCGGCCAGCGGACAGGGCACGCCTTCGAAGAGCCGCACTGGCCGCAGGTTGATGTACTGGTCGAATTCGCGGCGGAACTTCAGCAGCGATCCCCACAGCGACACGTGGTCCGGCACTGTCTGCGGCCAGCCAACGGCGCCGAAGTACAAGGCATCGACGCGTTGCAGCTGTTCCTTCCAGTCGTCCGGCATCATCTGGCCGTGCTCGGCGTAGTAGTCGCAGCTGGCCCAGTCGATGGTGCGGCAGTCAAGTGCGAAGCCGAAGCGCTCCGCCGCGGCCTGTATCACGCGCAGGCCCTCGGGCATCACTTCCTTGCCGATGCCGTCGCCGGCGATCAGTGCGATTCGAAACGTCGGGGTCATGTCTGTGTTGCTCATTGTGCGCTTGCCGTCATGTGCCGGTCCATCTCGTCCAGCCAGCCCTGGCGAAGCTCGGGCACGGAACGTTCCAGCAGTTGGTAGTAGGGGTGGTGCGGCCCGCGCTCGTAGTCGGCGCGCGCTACCTGCGCGAGCTTGCGGCCGTGCTGCATCACGACGATCTCGTCGCACACGGCGCGCACCGTGTGCAGGTCGTGGCTGATGAACAGGTAGGACACGCCCAATTCGCGCCGCAGTTGGGCAATCAGGTCCAGCACCGCCGCGCCGACGACCGTGTCGAGCGCCGAGGTCACCTCGTCGCACAGGATCAGGTCGGGGTCGGCCGCCAGCGCGCGCGCCAGGTTGACGCGCTGCTTCTGCCCACCCGAGAGTCCGCCCGGCAGGCGACTGGCCACCGTCTGCGGGAGCTGCACGAGGTCCAGCAGCTCCCGGATGCGCCGCTGCAGCGGCTCGCCGCGCAAACCCTTGTAGAACTGCAGCGGGCGCGCCAGGATGCGCTCGATGGTCTGCGACGGATTGAGCGCCGTGTCGGCCATCTGGAACACGATCTGGATCCGGCGGAGCGCTTCCTTGTCGCGCTGCGCCAGCGTCGGCTTCAGCTCGCGGTTGTTGAAGAGAACGGTGCCGTGGCAGGGCTTGATCAGTCCCGCGATGGCGCGCGCCAGCGTGGTCTTGCCGGAGCCGGATTCGCCGATCACGCCGATCGCCTGTCCGCGGTAGAGCTTGAAGTTGATGTCCTCGAGGATGAGCTTGGCCGGGCGGCCTTTCGCGTCGACAGGTCCGTAGCCGGCCGACAGGTCGTGCACGTCGAGCAGCAGTTCGGTATCGCCGGAGGCCTGGCCCGAATCGCGAGGCGCGGGCCGCGCGGCGGCCAGCAGGCTCTTCGTGTAGTCGTTGGCGGGTGCGCTGAGGATCTGCCCGGTCGCATTCACTTCGCGCATCTGGCCGTTGCGCAGCACCAGGATGTGATCGGCCATCTGGGCGACCACGGCGAGGTCGTGGCTCACGTAGACCGCGGTGGCCCGGCGTTCGCGCACCACCCGGCGGAAGGCGCGCAGCACCTCGATCTGCGTCGTCACGTCGAGTGCGGTGGTCGGTTCGTCGAGGATCACGAGTTCGGGGTCGCCGATCAGTGCCATCGCCGCCATCAGCCGCTGCAACTGGCCGCCCGAAACCTGGTGCGGATAGCGTGCGCCGATGGTTTCCGGATCGGGCAGCGCCAGTTCGCGGAACAGCTGCACTGCCTTCGCCTCGGCCTCGGCCCGCTTGCAGAGGCCGTGGATGACGGTCGGTTCGATCACCTGGTCCATGATCGTGCGCGAGGGATTGAAGGAGGCGGCTGCGCTCTGCGCGATGTAGGCGACCGTGCGACCGCGCAGTGCGCGCTGCTGCGCCGCATCCAGCGACAGCACGTCGGTGTCGCCGATCTGCACCCGGCCCGCCGAGATGTGGCAGCCGTGGCGCGCATAGCCCATCAGCGCCAGCGCGGTGGTGGTTTTGCCGGAGCCCGACTCGCCGATCAGCGCCAGCACCTCTCCGGGCTGGATGGAAAAGCTCAAGGCATCGACCAGCGTGCTGTTGCCAGCCGTGATGCTCAGGTTCTTCACGGTCACGGGTGCGCCCATCAGCGTGCTCCTCTCTCTCGTGCCGAACGGCCCGGAAGGTTGTCGATGACCAGGTTGACCGCGATGGTCAGGCTCGCGATTGCCAGCGCCGGCACGATCACCGAGGCGCCGCCCATGGCCAGCGCGCCGATGTTCTCGCGCACCAGCGAGCCCCAGTCGGCCGCCGGTGGCTGGATGCCCAGGCCGAGAAAGCTCAGGCTCGCCAGCAGCAGCACGACGTAGACGAAGCGAAGGCCCAGGTCCGCCAGCATCGGTCCGACGATGTTGGGCAGGATCTCGCGCAGCATGATGTAGAGCGTGCCTTCGCCGCGCGTGCGCGCCACGGTCACGTAGTCGAGCGCATTGATGTTGACGGCCAGCGAGCGCGCGATGCGGTAGGCGCCCGGCACATAGATGATGGCGGCCGTGCCCACCAGCATCGGCACCGAGGAGCCGAAGCCTGCCACCATGATGAGCGCGAACATCTTGCTCGGGATCGCGGTCAGCGTGTCCAGGCCGCGACTCAGCACCGCGTCGATCCAGCGGCCGCTGGCGGCGGCCAGCAGCGCCAGCGTGGTGCCGGTGCCGCTGGCCAGGAGCGTGGCGAGCAGCGCGACGCCGACCGTGTAGCGCGCGCCCTCGATGACGCGCGCCAGCATGTCGCGGCCGAGGTAGTCGGTACCCAGCCAGTGCGCCGCACTGATGGGAGCGAAGACGTTGTTGCTGCCCATGGCACCCGTGCTGTGCGAAAGGAGCCAGGGTCCGAACAGCGCCGCGAGCAGCCAGAACAGCAGAACCGCGAGTCCGAGCAGGCCGGACGGGCCGAAGCCGGCGAGCCAGCGCAGCCGGCCGCGGTGCCGCTCGGGGAGCAGGGCCGAGACGGAGGCTGTCGCGTTCCCGGCCGATGTAGAGGTCGATGATTCCATTTGGCTGCCTCTTGTTCAGCGGTGGCGCAGCCGCGGGTTGGCGACGATTCCGCAGATATCGGCTGTCGTCACCAGGATCAAGTAGGCGCAGCAGAAGATCATGGCGCAGGTCTGCACCAGCGGCATGTCACGCTGCGAAACGCCGTCGACCATCAGCTTGGCGATGCCCGGGTAGTTGAAGATGGTCTCGACAATGATCACGCCGCCGAGCAGGTACGACAGGCTCAGTGCCACCGCGTTGGCGATCGGGCCCACCGCATTGGGCAGCGCATGTGCCAGCACCATGCGCATCGGCGAAGCGCCCTTGAGCCGCACCATCTCGATGTAGGGCGCCTCGAGCTGGTCGATTACCGCGGCGCGCGTCATGCGCATCATCTGCGCGACGATCACGCAGCACAGCACAAGCACCGGCATGGCAAACGCGCGCAGCAACTGGCCCAGCGACTCGATGTCGTTGACGAAGGAAAGCGCCGGCAGCCAGCGCAGCTTGACCGCGAACACAAGAACCGCCAGCGTCGCGACCAGGAATTCCGGCACCGAGACCACGGCCACGGCCGAGGTCGAGGCAGCGCGATCGAACCAGGAGCCGCGCCACACCGCCGAGGCGATGCCGAGCGCCAGCGCGATGGGCACCGAGAACAGCGCCGTCACCGCCGCGAGCAGCAGCGAGTTGGGCAGGCGGCTGGCCACCAGCTCGGACACCGGCATCTGCGTCGTGGCCGAGCGGCCGAGGTCGCCCTTCACCATGCCGAGCAGCCAATGGAGGTAGCGCTCGGGCGCCGGCACGTCCAGGCCCATCTGCGCGCGCAGCGCGGCGACGGCCTCGGGCGTGGCGTCCTGGCCGAGCTGCTCCTGCGCGGCATCGCCGGGCAGCACCGCGGTGATCGAGAACACGATCACCGACACCGCCAACAGCGACAGCAGCGCCAGCGCGATCCGCTGGCCGAGGAGCTTGAGGATCACGGGGTTCATGAGAGGTCTTCCAATGCGGTCCGGCGTGTGTGGATCAGGCCTCGAGCCACACGTTCTCCGCGAATGCATAGCCCATCAGGCCGCCCAGTGGAACCGGCGTCAGGCCCTTGAGCTTGGACGTATGGCCGTCGATGCTCGCGAGGAACAGCGGAATGCCGATGCCGGCCTCCTGGTGGATCATCGTCTGCATGTCGGCATACATCTGCTTGCGCTTGGCCAGGTCCGTTTCGGCACGCGAGGCCAGCAGCAGCTGGTCGAACTTCTCGCTCTTCCAGCGCGACTCGTTCCAGGCCGCGCCCGACTGGAAGAACTGCGTCAGCAGCACGTCGGCGCTCGGGCGCGGGTTCACGTTGCCGAAGCCGACCGGGCTGTTGAGCCAGTGGTTCGACCAGTAGCCGTCGGCCGGCATGCGCTTGATGTCGAGCTCGAGGCCGGCGCGCTGCGCGGTCTGCTGCAGCATGAGCGCGATCTCCACGGAGTACAGGGCCGCCGGAGAGGCCACGACCGGCACCTTGCCGGTGACGCCGGACTTCTGCAGGTGGAACTTGGCCTTGTCGAGGTCGAAGGGCCGCTGGGGCAGGCCGGCGAAAAAGAAGCGGTTGGTCGGATCGATCGGCTGGTCGTTGGCGACGACCGCATAGTCGAGCGCGATGGTCTTCTTCATCTGCTCGCGGTCGAACAGGTACTTCATCCCGAGCACGAAGTCCGGGTTGGCGCCAGGACCCATGTCCTTGCGCATCACCAGGTCGGAGTACTGGCCCGACTGCGTCGTGAAGATCGCATAGCCGGGCGTGTCCTTCACGCGCTCGACCGAGCGAGGATTGACCGAGCCGACCAGGTCCATGCCGCCCGACAGCAGCGCATTGACGCGCGCGCTCTCGTCGCCGATGCCCACGAACTCGATCTCGTCGAGGTAGGGCTTGCCGGGCTTCCAGTAGGCGTCGTTGCGCACCACCAGCGAGCGCACGCCGGGCTTGAATTCCTTGAGCTTGTAGGGGCCGGTGCCGATGCCGGCGTTGAAGTCGGTGGTGCCTTCCTTGACGATGTGGAAGTGGAAGGTACCCAGGATGACCGGCAGGTCGGCGTTCGGTGCGCTGAGCACGAAGGTCACCTCGTTGGGGCCGGTGGCCTTGGCGCTGTCGATCTGGTCGGCCAGCACCTTGGCCTTGGAGGCGGTGGCCGGATCCTTGTGGCGCATCACGGAGTACACCACGTCGGCCGGCGAGAGCGGCTTGCCGTCATGGAACAGCACGCCCTTTCGCAGCGTGAAGACCCAGGTCTTCGCATCCTTGGTGGTGAACGACTCGGCCAGCGAGGGCTGCGGCGTCAGGCTGCCGTCCAGCGAGGTGAGGCCGTTGTAGATCATGTTGCAGCGCGAGTAGTCGGTCTGGTTCGACTGCTTGGCCGGATCGAGCGTGTCGGTCGCCGCGGCGGTCGCGCCGGCGACCCGGATGCGGCCGCCGCGCCGGGGCGTCTGCGCATGGGCGCTCACCGCCATGCCCGCCAGGCCTCCGGCAAGGGTGGCCTGCATGCCGCCGGCCATCAGCATCGTGAGGATGTCGCGCCGCGTGGCGCCGCGCTTGAGCGACTCCATGACACGAAGGCTTTCGCCGGGACCGACGAGGTTTTCGAACCTCTTGTTGCTGCTGTCGCTCATGGTGGGGTACTCCTGGGGGGTCGATGGCAAAGGTTTGAGGAACACGGAACGAAAACGCGGTCTCGAGAGGATGGTCAGGCGGCCATCCTGTCCTTGAGCGTGTAGTAGAGGCCCACCGCCGGCAGGAACCACGGCGGGCCGAAGTGGCCGGGAATGGCGGGCCAGTCGCGGCCCTGCCAGGGATTGGCGCTCGCATCGCCGCCCATCACGGCGGCCATGCGCTCGCCCATGTGGACCGACATCTGCGTGCCGTGACCGCTGTAGCCCATCGCGTAGTACAGGCCTTCGCGCTCGCCGGCGTGGGGCAGGCGGTCCTGCGTCATGTCGACCAGGCCGCCCCAGCAGTAGTCGAGCCGGACGGCGCCGAGCTGCGGAAAGGTCTCGGCCAGGCCCGCGCGCAGGATCTCGCCGCTCGCGGCATCCATCTGCGGACTGGAGACCGCGAAGCGTGCGCGCCCGCCGAAGACCAGCCGGTGGTCCGCTGTGAGGCGGAAGTAGTGGTGGATGTTGGCCACCGTCACGTAGGTGCGCCGGGCCGCGAGCAGGGCGTTCGCGCGATCGGCGCCGAGGGGTTCGGTGACCACGATGAAGCTGCCGATCGGCACGATGCGTCGGCGCAGCCAGCCGAAGCTGCCGTAGCCGCCGTGGCGCGTCGCGCCCGTCGCCAGCAGCACCTGCTGCGCGGTGACGGCGCCGCGTTCGGTGCGCAGCTTGTGTGCGTGGCCCTGGCCCAGGCGTTCGATGCTGGACACGCCGGTGCCGGTGTGGATCTGCGCGCCGTTGCGCTGCGCCGCCGCGGCCAGGCCCTGGGCGAAGCGGCCCATGTGCATCTGGCCGCTGCGCTTGTACAAGAGGCCGCCATGGAAGCGGTCGCTCTGAACTTCGGCGCGCACGCGTGTCGCGTCGAGGATCTCCACGTCGGTATCCACGCCATCGTCGATCAGGCGCTGCGCGCTGCGTTCGAGCGCGGCCATCTGGTTCGCCCGCGTGGCGAGCTTGAGCTTGCCGTGGCGCAGGAAGTCGCAGTCGATGGCTTCGTCGCGCACCAGCCGCGCGACCGTGTCCACCGCGTCGTCGTAGGCGCGATACCAGGCACGGGCGCGCTCGACCCCGGCCTTGGCGGCAACGTCGGCGTAATCGACCGCGAGCCCGTTGTTGACGTGCCCGCCATTGCGGCCCGAGGCCTCGGCCGCCACGCGTTCGCCGGCTTCGAGCACGACGACGCGGGCGCCGCGCCGAGCCAGTGCCAGGGCCGCCGACAGGCCGGTGAAGCCGCCGCCCACGATCGCGACATCGACCTGCGCCGGCAGTTCGTGTCGCTCGGGGGCGAACGCGGGTGCCGAATCGGTCCAGTAGGAGTCGAGCTTCATGGCGCGGGGCGGGTGGGGCCGGTTAGGGAAATCAGAGGCCGACGACGCCAGGCAGGCCGCCGATGTCGGAAATCTCGACGTAGCGGTAGGCGGGATTGCCCGGACCATGGCCACGGTTGACGAATACCTTGTTGACGATGCCCATGTCGTCCGCGGACATCAGGTCGTAGCGCAGGCTGGACGACACGTGCAGCACGTCCTCGGGGTTGCAGCCGAGCGAGTCGAGCATGTACTCGAAGGCCTTCAGTCGTGGCTTGTAGGCCTGGGCCTGCTGCGCGGTGTAGACGCGGTGGAACGGCGCGCCGAGCATTGCGACATTCTTTTGGATCTGGTCGTCCGACGCGTTCGACAGGATCACCAGCGGGATCTCCTTGGCGACCTTGGCCAGGCCGGCGGGCACGTCGTCATGGGGCCCCCACGTGGGCACGGCGTCATAGTACTTCTGGGCGTCGCTGTCGAGGTACTGCAGCTTCCACTTCCTGCACAAGCGCCGCACTGCGTTCTTCAGCACCACCTCGTAGGGCTGCCAGTCGCCCAGCACCTCGTCGAAACGGTAGGCAGAGAAGTCGGCGATGAACTGCTCCATGCGCTCGACCGGGATGCGATCGGCATAGATGTCGCGGGTCATCTCGCCCATGCGGAAACGCGTGAGCGTGCCGTAGCAGTCGAAGGTCACGTACTTGGGACGGAAGGTCATGGTCTCGAATCCTTTTTCAAACCGGTCACCGACCGGGGCGGGCCGCCTGCCTCATGCGGCAATTGCGACAAACTCATTACGAAGTGATTGCAGCACGCAGTCGCACCCGGGATGTAGGGAAATGCGGCCCTTGCCGCACCAAAGCTGCGGTTTGCGGGGGGTGCGGCGGCATGCCATGCGGTCTGCCCTCGATGCGTGCTGCCATGCACCTCAGTGCGTCGCCGCGAAGTCGATGAGCACGCTTTTGAAGCGCAGGTTGGCCTCGACCGCCTGGCGCCCCAGGTCCTTGCCGATGCCCGACTGGTGGTAGCCGCCGGTGGGGATGACGAAGTCGGCGCTGCGCCCGTAGCGGTTGATCCAGACGGTGCCGGCCGAGATGCTGCGCATCGCGCGCAGCGCGCGGCCGATGTCTGCGGTGTGCACGCCGGCCGCGAGGCCGTAATGCGCGTGGGCGGCGAGCGCCAGGCCTTCCTCCTCGTCGCCGAAGGTCTGGACCGTGAGCACCGGGCCGAAAATCTCCTCCTGCACGGCCGGATTGGTTGCATCCACGTCCTCGATCAATGTCGGCTGGAAGTAGGCGCCGCCGGGGCCGGCGTCGTACAGGCCGCCGCCGCTGCGGATTCGGCCGCCGGCGGCGCGCGCACGATCGACGACGTCGCGGATGCGCCCCGCCTGCAACGCCGAGATGATGGGTGGCAGCGTGGCGGCGTCGTCCCAGGTCGAACCGGGGCGCATGGCGGCAAAGCGCGCAGCGATGCGTTCGACCAGCGCATCGGCGATGCCGCGCTGCACGATCAGCCGCGAACCGGCCACGCAGACCTGGCCCGCGTTGCCGGTGATCGCGCCGGCGATCATGCCGGCCAGGCGGTCCACGTCCGGCGCATCGTCGAACACCAGTTGCGGGCTCTTGCCCCCCAGCTCCAGCGTCACCGGCTTGGGGCCATGCAAGGCACAGGCGGACATGATCGCGGCACCGGTGCGGGTGGAGCCGGTGAAGGTCATTTTCGAGATCAGCGGATGACGCGAGAGCGCGTCGCCGGTGGTGTGGCCATCGCCCTGGACGACGTTGAAGAGTCCCGGTGGCACGCCGGCCTCGATGGCCAGTTCGGCCAGCCGCAGCGCGGAGTAGGGCGTCAGCTCGGAAGGCTTGAGCACCACTGCGTTGCCTGCGGCCAGCGCGGCGCCGACCTTCCAGGAGATCATGACCAGCGGGAAATTCCAGGGCGTGATCGCGCCGACGACGCCATAGGGCTCGGCCACGACCATGCCCAGGTGGTCGTGGCGCGTCGCGGCGACCTCGCCGCCGAGCTTGTCTGCGTACTCGGCAAAGAATCGCAGTCCTTCCGCCGTGAACGGGACGTCCCAGGCCATGGCATCGCGCACCGGGCGCGTGGAACACACGGCTTCCAACGGGCCCAACTCCGCCGCGGAGGCCTCGATCAGATCGGCCCAGCGGCGCATGACGCGGGCGCGATCGCGCGGTGCGCGGCGTGCCCAGTCGCTGTGGCGCCAGGCCGTCCATGCGTTGCGCACGGCGGCGTCCACCGTCCCTGCATCGCCCAGCGGGATTTCGGCATGCGGCTGCGCATCGGAAGGCCGTTTCACGACGATGCGGCCCGCCTCGGGCACGAGGCGCCCGCCGATGAAATGGCCCGAGGGCACGTGGATCTGTTGGGGGTCGAAAACTTGCATGTCGCCAGGGTTCCTGTGGTGCCGAAAGAGCGGCGATCGATCCTAGGCAGGATGTCGCAGCATTTGTGTGCGTAAGCGGGGGGCCTGCCGCAGCGAATTGCAAAATCCGGGCCCCTGGCAGCCGATGCTTGCAAGTTGCGAAGAAGGTCGATTTCGGTCTGGTGTCGCGCGCTGATGTCGTCCAAGATCGACGCGTCGTTCCCTTCGCAGAGACTTTCCCAATGCCCGATCACCCCCTGAATGCCTCCGCCGTGGATGGCGTGGCGCTGAGACCGATGACCCCGGCCGACCTTCCGTTCGCGCATGCGCTGTCGGCCGAGCTGCGCTGGCCGCACCGCCTGGCGGACTGGTCGCAGGTGTTCGCGCACGCCGAAGGTGTCGTCGCCGAGCGCGACGGCGAGCTCATCGCCACCGGGCTGCGCTGGCGCTGGGGCGATCGCCACGCCACCATCGGCCTCGTGATCGTGACGCCGGCCTGCCGGGGCCGCCGCATCGGCCACCGGTTGATGAGCGCGCTGCTCGATGGCCTGGACGACCACACGGTCCTGTTGCATGCCACCGCCGAAGGACGGGGCCTGTACGAGCGGCTGGGCTTCGTGCGCACCGGCGAGCTGCGGCAGCACCAGAGTGTCGCGCAGCCGGCGCCGCTGATCGCGCTGCGGCCGGGCTGGCGGCTGCGGCCCGCCGGGCTGCACGAGACTGCAGCGCTGCAGGCGCTCGACGCCGCGGCACGCGGCATGCCGCGCGATGGGCTGATCGCCGACCTGCTGTCCACCGCGGATGCCTGCGTGGTGCTCGACCACGACAGCGAGCCGCGCGGCTTCGCAATGCTGCGCCGCTTCGGACGGGGGCATGCCATCGGTCCGGTGGTCGCACCCGACGTGCAGGGCGCGAAGGCATTGATCGCGCATCTGGTCGGCCTGAACGCCGGCCACTTCACGCGCATCGACATCGACTTCGACAGCGGCCTGGCCGATTGGCTCGAAGACATCGGCTTGCCGCGCGTGGACGCGCCGACGACGATGGTGCGTGGCGCGCCACTCGCCATGCCGCCCGGCGGACCGGCACTGTTCGCCATCGTGACCCAAGCCGTTGGCTGATGCCACGATGGGCGCGGCCACCTTCCTCTACAAGTCCGACCCGGTGCGAGGCCGCCAGTGGGCCGAGGTGTTCCGGCGCCGCGCGCCCGGGATCGACTTTCGCATCTGGCCGGATGTCGGCGACCCGGCGCAGGTGCGCTTCCTCGCGGCCTGGGAGCCGCCGGACGATCTGGCGGCGCGGTTCCCGAATCTCGAGGTGCTGTTCTCCTCGGGCGCCGGTGTCGACCAGTTCGATTTCGCGGCGCTGCCGGCCGGGCTGCCGGTGGTGCGCATGGTGGAGCCCGGCATCGTGCGCGGCATGGTCGAGTACGTGACGCACGCGGTGCTCGGCCTGCATCGCGATATGCCGCAGTACCGTCGACAGCAGGAGGAAGGACAGTGGCGTCCATTGCCGGTGCGACCTGCGGGCGAACGACGCGTCGGCGTTCTCGGCCTCGGTTCGCTCGGGCAGGCCGTGCTGGCGCAGCTCGTCGGCATGGGTTTCGATTGCGCGGGATGGAGCCGGTCGCGGCACGCGTTCGACGGCGTTCAATGCCATGCGGGTGCCGACGAACTGCCCGCGTTCCTCGCGCGCACCGACATCCTCGTGTGCCTGCTGCCGTTGACCGCTTCGACGCGGGGCTTTCTCGATGCGCGGCTGTTCTCGATGCTGCCTTTCGGCGCCGGTCTCGTGCACGTGGGCCGCGGGCCGCACCTGGTCGAGGGCGACCTGCTGGCCGCGCTGGCAAGCGGACAGATCGGCGATGCCGTGCTGGATGTGACCGATCCCGAACCGCTGCCGCCGTTGCACCCGTTCTGGCGCCATCCCCGTATTCAGCTCACGCCCCACATCGCGAGCATGACGCAGCCGCTGAGCGCGGTGGAAGTGGTGCTCGACAACCTGCGCCGCTTCGAGGCCGGTGAATCGATGGTCGGCCTGGTCGATCGCGCGCGAGGGTATTGAGTGCACCGCAGCGTCGAGCCGCCCCGGCGTCAGGACAACAGGATCTGCTGTTGCGGCGCTGATAACCGCAGCGTGCTTCGCGCAACGCCCCCAAAGCAGCACCAGACCCGAAGGCGCGCGACATAAGCTGAGGGCATCGGAAGCTTCCTCTGCTCTCGCTCTATCCAATACCGCCATGACGCACCCCACCGCATTGCCCAACCAAGCTGCGCTCGACGCGATCGACCGCGCTCACTTGATCCACCCCGTCTCGCCCTGGCGCGCGCACGAGCAGCGCGGTCCCACCGTCCTCGCCTCGGGCCGCGGCGCGTGGCTGACCGACAGCCATGGCCACGAACTGCTCGACGCCTTCGCGGGCCTGTGGTGCGTGAACGTGGGCTACGGGCAGGAGAGCGTGGTGCAGGCCGCGGCCGAGCAGATGCGCCGCTTGCCGTATGCGACCGGCTACTTCCACTTCAGCAGCGAGCCGGCCATCCGCCTGGCGGAGAAACTGGTGCAGCTCACGCCGGCATCGCTGACCCGCGTGTACCTCACGCTCGGTGGTTCCGAGGCGGTCGATGCCGCCGTGAGGTTCATCGTGCAGTACTACAACGCGATCGGCAAACCCTCGAAGAAGCATTTCATCGCGCTCGAGCGCGGCTACCACGGTTCCTCCTCCACGGGCGCGGGGCTGACCGCGCTGCCGGCCTTCCATCGCGGCTTCGATCTGCCGCTGCCCACGCAGCACTACATCCCGTCGCCCAACGCCTACCGCCATCCGGCCGGCGCAGAGCCGCAAGCGCTGATCAGCGCGTCGGTCGCGGCTCTGCGCGCCAAGGTCGCCGAGCTGGGCGCGGACAACGTGGCCGCCTTCTTCTGCGAGCCGATCCAGGGCTCGGGCGGCGTCATCGTGCCGCCCAAGGGCTGGTTGAGGGCCATGCGCGAAGCCGCGCGCGAACTCGACATCCTCTTCGTCGTCGACGAGGTCATCACTGGCTTTGGCCGCACGGGCCCGATGTTCGCGTGCGAGGCCGAGGGCGTGGAACCCGACCTGATGACCATGGCCAAGGGCCTCACCGCAGGCTACGTTCCGATGGGCGCGACCATGATGTCCGAGAAGGTCTACGCCGGGATCGCCGACGGCGCGCCGGCCGGCGCGTCGATCGGTCATGGTGCGACCTATTCGGCGCATCCGGTCAGTGCCGCGGTGGCGCTCGAGGTCCTGCGTCTCTACGACGAGGGCGGCGTGCTCGCCAACGGCCAGCGCGGTGCGGCGTACTTCGCGGCCGGGCTCGATGCGCTGCGCGCGCACCCGCTGGTGGGCGATGCGCGTCACCGCGGCCTGCTGGGCGCGCTCGAGCTGGTGAGCGACAAGGCGAGCAAGCGCGGCTTCGATGCGGCGCTCGGGCTGTCCGACCGCATCTTCGCCGCCGGCTATCGCAACGGCCTGGTGTTCCGCTCCTTCGCTGATCACATCCTCGGATTCGCGCCGGCGCTCACCTACACCGAAGACGAATTCGCGCAAATGTTCGCGCGCCTGAAGAGGACGCTCGACGAAGTGCTCGAGGCGCCCGACGTTCGCGCGGCGCTGGCGGCCTGAGAGAAACAGCCGCAGACCGCCCGCACCGCTCCCGGACCGACGCAGAATCGGACTCTCTTCGACTTCCGGTACCGCCATGACAGAAGCATTCAAGATCGATCGACTCGACCTGCGGATCCTGGCCCAATTGCAGAAAAACGGCCGCATGACCAATGTGGACCTGGCGGACGCGGTCGGCCTCTCGCCCAGCCCCTGCCTGATCCGCGTCAAGCGCCTCGAGCAGGCCGGCTACATCGCCGGCTACGGCGCCCACCTGCGGCTCGAGAAGCTCGGCGACACGCTGACCGTGTTCACCGAGGTCACGCTGTCGGATCACCACCGCGAGGACTTCGTGCGCTTCGAGGCCGCCATCCGCGAGGTCGACGAGGTGCTCGAATGCCACCTGGTCAGCGGCGGCTACGACTACCTGCTTCGCTTCCTGACGCGCGGCGTCAACCACTACCAGGAGGTGATCGAGGAACTGCTCGAACGCAACATCGGCATTGCGAAGTACTTCAGCTACATCGTCATCAAGACGCCGTTCATCAAGACGCACTGTCCGATCGAACGGCTGTTTCCCCACCCGCGCTGATCAGCGCCTTCGTTCCGTCCATGCACGACACCACGCCTCGCTCCCAGCCGCCCGCCCGCTTCGTCAGGCTGGCGGAGACCGACAGACCCTCGCTCACGCTGCAAATCGACGGCCAGGCGGCCACGGCGCTGGTCGGCGACACGCTGCTGGTGGCGCTGCTCAGCCACGGTCGCCGCGTGCGCGACAGCGAGTTCGGCGACGGGCCGCGTGCCGGCTTCTGCCTGATGGGCGCGTGCCAGGACTGCTGGGTGTGGACGCCGGCTGGCGGGCGGTTGCGCGCCTGCTCGACGATCGTGGAGGCGGGCATGTCGGTGCTCACGCGCCCGCCCGCCCAGCATTGGCCGGCCACCCCCGATCTTCAGCGGGCGCTGGCACGCCGGGCCGTGGGAGCCGAGGCATGACCGCTGGATCGGGCTCCGCCCCGCGCGTCGTCGTGATCGGCGCCGGCCCTGCCGGGGTGCGTGCAGCCCAGGCCCTGGTACAGGCCGGGTTGCGGCCCGTCGTGGTCGACGAAGGGCTGCGCGACGGCGGCCAGGTCTACCGCCGCCAGCCCGAGGGATTCAAACGCCCCTACGCCAAGCTCTACGGTAGCGAAGCCGCGAAGGCGCAGGCGCTGCATCGCGACTTCGACGCCCTGCGCGGCCAGATCGACTACCGGGGCGACACGCTGGCCTGGAACGTGAGCAAGGGCTCACTGCACGTCGTGCGCGCCGGCGAGCCGCAGACCCTGCCCTTCGACGCCTTGCTAGTGTGCTCCGGCGCCACCGACCGGCTGATGCCCGTTCCCGGCTGGCATCGCGCCGGCTGCTACAGCCTGGGCGCGTCGCAGATCGCGCTGAAGGCCCAGGCCTGCGCGATCGGCGCGCGCGTCGTCTTTCTCGGTACCGGGCCGCTGCTGTACCTGGTTGCGTCCCAATACGTGCAGGCTGGCGCCCAAGTGGCGGCGGTGCTCGACACCGCGCCGGCCGCCAAGCCCTGGGGCGCGGTCGCCGGTCTTCTCGCGCGGCCACGTCTCGCGCTGCGCGGGCTTGCGCTGGTCCGTGGGCTGCGCCGCGCCGGCGTGCCGGTGCTGCAGGGCGTGGCGCCCTTGCGCATCGATGGCGACGACAGCCTTGGCGCGCAAGCCGTGTCCGTGCGCGACGCCCACGGCCGCGAGCAGCGCTTCGACTGCGACGCGGTCGGCCTCGGCTGGCACCTGCGCGCCGAGACGCAACTGGCCGATCTCGCGGGCTGCGAGTTCGACTTCGAGCCGGTGAGCCGGCAATGGCTGCCGCGCATCGACGCCGACGGACGCAGCAGTACGCGCGGCGTATACCTCGCCGGAGATGGCGCCCGCATCCTCGGGGCCGACGGTGCCGAGGCCGCGGGACGGCTGGCGGCGCTGGCGGCGCTGGCCGACCTGAACCATGAGCCGGGCCGCGCCCTGTACCACGCGGAGTCCGCCGCGCTGCGGCGCACGCTGGCACAGATGGACCGCTTCCGCGAAGGCCTGGCGCGCGCCTTTCCATGGCCGTACGCGCAGGCCGCGGCGCTGCCCGACGATGCGGTGGTGTGCCGCTGCGAAGCCGTGACGGTCGGCGAACTGCGGCGCTGCGTCGATGCGTTGGGCAGCCGCGAGGTCAACCGCGCCAAGGCCTTCAGCCGTGTCGGCATGGGTCGGTGCCAGGGGCGCTTCTGCGGCCACGCGTCGGCCGAGATCGTCGCGCAGTCCTGCGGCGTGCCGGTCGAACAGGTCGGGCGCCTGCGCTCGCAGGCGCCGGTCAAGCCGCTGATGATGAACACGCGCGAGGTCACCCAATGAGCGAATCGACGACGGTCACCGACGTCCTGGTGCTGGGCGGTGGCCTGATGGGCACCACCGCTGCCTTCTTCCTGCGCCGGCACCACGGTCTCTCGGTCACGCTGCTCGAGCGTGAACTGGTGGGCCGCCAAGCCAGCGGCACCAACTTCGGCAACGTGCGCCGCCAGGGGCGCGCGCTGGCGCAGATGCCGCTGGCCAACCGTGCACGCGCCGTCTGGGGGCGTGTGAAGGAGTTGCTGGGCGAGGACCTGGAATTCGTACCCTACGGCCACCTGCGCGTCTGCTACACCGAAAAGCAGGCGGCAGTGCTCGAACAGCATGCGAAGGACGTGAAGCCGCTGGGCCTCGACCTGGAACTGTTCAATGCCGAGCAGTTGCGCCGGCGCTGGGGCATCTTCGCGCCGGAGGTCGTGAGCGGCTCGCTTTCGCCGAACGACGGCCATGCCAATCCGCGACTGGCGGGCCCGGCCTTCGCCCGGGCGGCGCGGCGCGCGGGCGCGAACATCGTCGAGCACGCCGAGGTCATGCATGTCGAGCGCGACGGCGCGGGCTTCGTCGCACACACGGCGGACGGCCGGCGATATCGCGCGCCGCAGCTGCTGGTCGCTTGCGGCGCCTGGTCGAACCGCATGGCCGAGCAGTTCGGCGAGGCCGTGCCGATGGAGGCCCGCGGACCGCAGATGGGCGTGACCGAACCGCTGCCCTATGCCATCGGCCCGTCGATCGGCGTGTCCTCGCCGGTCGAGCATGAAGGTCTGTACTTCCGGCAGATCGCACGCGGCAACATCGTCTTCGGTGGCGGTCTCAAGGGCCCGGCCGACACGGAGTCGATCCGCGCGTACGTCAAGCCCGACAACGTGCTGCGCCAACTGCGTGAGTTGCGCCGCTTCGTGCCGGCGTTCGAGAACGTGCAACTGATCCGCGTGTGGAGCGGCATCGAAGGCTACACCGCCGATTGGCATCCGGTGATCGGGCCCAGCGCCCGCGTGCCCGGCCTGCACTACGCGTTCGGCTTCAACGGCGAGGGCTTCGCGATCAGCCCCGGCGTGGGCGAGACGATGGCTGAACTGATGGCCACCGGCCGCACTTCGACGCCGATCGAGAGCTTCTCCATCGAGCGCTTCGCGCCCGAGTTGACGAAGCAGGTGGCCTGAAGCGGACGGCGGGGCCCTTCGAGGCTCACATCGCCATCACGACGAACACCTTGCGCAGCGTTTGGTGCACCTGCCATTCGCCGGTGGTGTGCGCGGGAAAGAACAGCGTGTCGCCGGCGCGGATCTCCAGCGCCTGGCCACCGGTCGGCGTGAAGGTGCATGCCCCTGTGAGGATGTGCATGACTTCGGCATTCGGCAGCTGGCGCTCGAAGCGCCCGGGCTCGCATTCCCACAGGCCGCTGTTGTTGCCGCCCGCGCCCGCGAGTTCGATGTCGATGCCGCGCAGGCGGCAAGGTGGATGGCTCAGTGGGCGCGCGGGGGTCCCCTGGTCTTGCAGGCCGCCGACGGTGGCCGATTGGTGAAGAACGGTGATGCTCATCAACGGCCGGCCTCGACGGCGTCGGCCAGCTCGGCCAAGGTGTGGAAGTGATAGTCAGGCTGTGTATGCCTGGATTCGATCGTGCCGCCTGAACCCTGCTGCGCATGGCGCCGCTCGATCCAGCAGGTGGTGATGCCCAGCTGCTTGGAAATGCCGATGTCGTGGTACTGGCTCTGCGCCACGTGCAGGTTGTCGGCCTGCTTGTAGCCCCAGGCGCCTTCGAAGCGGCCGCGGGCATAGGCGAAGTAGCGTGCGTCGGGCTTCTCGCACAGCGCGTCGTCGCAGCTCAGCAGCATGTCGAAGGGGGAGCCCAGTGTCCGGTCGAAATGGGCCAGCGCCCACTGCTGGGCATTGGTCATCGTCACCAGCTTGAAGCGCTTGCCGAGTCGCTTCAGCGCTTCCACCGAATCCGGGAACGCCGGCCAGTTCGCCACCGAATCGCGCAGGCCGCGTGCAATCGCATCGGTGTCGGGCAGACCCAGTTCCGGTGCGATGGCGTGCCAGCAGCGCTCCAGGTCGTCGGGATACCAGCCGGCCTTGCCGTCGGCGCGCGCGCGGCGGTAGGCGGCCAGGAAGTCGTCGTCGGTCACGCGGGATTCGGGCGCCGCGGCGCGCAGGTAGGCGAGCATGCCGCCCTCGAAATCGATCAGCGTGCCGACGACGTCGAACGTGAGAACCTTGAAATCTTGCAGGGACATGGGATTGCTCCGGTGATGACGGGGATGGAGGACGGCGCGCGCCGTGGTGGAGAGGAGCATAGGCGGCGCTCTTTGCATGCCCGAACCGAACTGTGTACGCGCAATGGCACAGAATTTCGTTGTCGGCGCCGCGTCGGCATCTTCTTCGGCGGCCGCATGGCGGGGAGGAAGATGTTCGGTCGGCCAATCCCAGTCCGAGCTGCTTTGCCTTCTCGAGAGAGTGAAACAAGACTTACACCCGATGCGGTGACATCTGCCGTGCGCGGCGTAGCATTTAGAAAATGGAACCCCATCGAAATCCCATCGAGATTTTCGCTGATCTGGCTGTGATGTCTGGCCTGCTCAAGCCTGGAGAGGCTATCCCGGCCGCCGTGCAGACCTTTGCTCAAAGCGTGGTCGCTGAATGCGCGGTGCTCGGCGATGGATACGGCACCGAAGACGAGACAGCAGGCGACCAGATACGCGCCAGCCTTCTCAGCCAGGACTAGGGCGGTCGGCGCCCCCGCGCTGACCTTCAGGCCGATTCGTGCAGCAGCGACTCGACCACGCTGCCACCGAGCTGGTCGGCCGGGTCGAGCCGGAGCAACTGCGCCACGAAGCCTTGCGCGGCCGCGCGTTCGCCACGGCGCAGATGGATGAAGGCCAGCGCCTTCAGCGTGAACAGCCAGAACCGCGCCGGGCCGGGCGCGCTGAAGTCGGCGTCGCCGGGCTGCACTGCGCGCCAGTCCGGCGACAGTGCCGCGGCCCGCGTTGCCTCTTCCAGTCCCTTGCGGGCGGCGCGCAGTGCCTCGTCGAGCTCGCCCAAGCCACTGTGCAGCTTGTAGAGCAAGTAATAGATTGGCAGGCTTCGCGGCGCGCTGAGCGCGGCGGTCCACAAGGTCGCCGCGACCTGTTCGCGCGGTGCGAGGCGCGCCTGCTCGACCAGGTGTTGCACCGCCGTCGACACCTCGCCGCCGAAGAGCTCCGTCGACTCGGTGCCGGTGAACAGATTCATCAGACCGTCTCTGCGGGACGCAGGCGCTCGACCGGTACGCCCCCTTCGAGGTGGCTGGAAAAGATCTCCTCGACGTCGGCCGGGGTCACGCCGCTGTAGAGAATGCCCTCCGGGTAGACCAGTACATTGGCGCCCTGGTCGCAGGGGCCGAGGCAGCCCGAGTAGGTGATCGCGACCTGCTCGTAGGCCTGGCGCTTCTGCAATTCGGCCCAGAAGGCCTGCAGCAGGGCGGTCGAGCCCTTGCCGGCGCACGAGCCGCGGGGATGCTGCGGGGGACGGGTCTGGGTGCAGACGAAGACGCGACGGGCAGGGCTGGCCATGGGAACTCCTTGTTGTGGGGGATGAAAGGGCGATGAACAGTCCTCAGCCGAACTTGAACAGGATGCCGTGCCCGCCGCGCGGATATTCCCACTCGATGTTGGCGTGCTCGCTGCACAGGATGCGGCAGCTGCCGCACTCCAGGCACCCGTCGGTGATCAGCGTCACGCTGCCGTTGCCCTCGGTCTTGTAGCAGGAGGCCGGGCAGACGAAGGTGCAGCTTTTCACGCCGCAGTCGTTGGTGCAGACATCGGCGTTCTTGATCCGGATGTGGGGCCGCCCGGCGTCGACCCGGTAGCGGTTCTGGAACAGTTTGTCCTCGACGTTCACGGTGATGGGGTTCATCGAAAAGCCCTCCAGAGTTTGTAGGCGTCGCCCACCAGGCCGGTGAGTTTCCGGCTGCTGCGGAAGCTCGAGAAGATCTCGCGCTCCTTGGTCTTCTTGTCCACGCCGTCCACGGTGATCATGGTGCGGGCGGCCTTGGCGACGAGGTCGGGGTAGCTGGTGAAGAACTGCGGGTTCTTGTGCAGCACGCCCGGCATGTCGCGGTACTTGTGCAGGTCCTTCATCACGAAGCTGGCGTCGAGCGCGGCCTTGTAGGCCTTGAGCGCGCCGGCGCGCCAGCCGCTGCCGCCGGCCCGGCATTGGATGACCGTCTCGGCGGCGAGCCGTCCGGTGGTCATCGCCAGGTTCGAGCCCTCGCGGTGCGCCGCGTTCACGAAGCCGCCCGAGTCGCCCACGATCATCCAGCCGTTGCCGTAGACCTGCGGGATCGCATGGAAGCCGCCCTCGGGGATCAGGTGGGCGCAATATTCCTTCATCTCGCCGCCCTCGATCAGCGGCGCGATCGAGGGGTGGCGCTTCATCTGTTCGAGCAGCACGTAGGGGCTGGTGCGGCTCGGGTTCTTCGCGAAGTCGCTCAGCATGCAGCCGACGCCGATCGTTAGCGATTCCTTGTTGGTGTAGAGGAAGCCCGTGCCCAGCATCCCGTCGGTGATGCGGCCGACCATCTCGATCACCACGCCGGACTCCTCGCCGACGTTGAAGCGCTGGCGAATCGTCTCCTCTGGCATGAAGAGGATCTCCTTCACGGCCAGCGCCACGTTGCCGGCCTCGATCTCGCCGTGGAAGCCCGCCTTGCGCGCCAGCGTGGAGTTCACGCCGTCGGCCAGCACCACCACGTCGGCATAGACGTCGCCGTGCTCGCGGTCGCACTGCACGCCCACCACCTGGTCGCCGTCCATGATGAGCTGGTTGACCGTGGTCTCGCAGATCAGCAGCGCGCCGGCCTCGCGCACCTTGGCGCTGAACCACTTGTCGAACTGCGCGCGGATGATGGTGTAGCGGTTGTAGGGCGGCTTGTTGTAGTCCTCGCTGCGGATGTGCGTGCCGACGAAGGAGGTCTCGTCGAGCATCCACATGCGCTGCTCGATGATGTGCCGCTCCAGCGGCGCGTCGTCGCGGAAGTCCGGAATGATTTCCTCCAGCGCCTTGGCGTAGAGGATCGCGCCCTGCACGTTCTTGCTGCCGGGGTATTCGCCGCGCTCGATCTGCAGCACCTTGAGACCGGCCTTGGCCATGGTGTAGGCGCAGGCGTTGCCCGAGGGCCCCGCGCCGATCACGATGGCGTCGAATTGCGATGTCTTTTTCATGGCATGCCTTTTGACGTGAGAGAGATCAGGCGGCGCGGCGCGCGTTCTGCGAGAGATGCGCAGCAAAGGCCTGCGTCAGCGCCGGCAGCACTTGCAGCGCGTTGCCGACGATGCCGTAGTGCGCGAAGTCGAAGATGGGCGCGTTTGGGTCGGTGTTGATCGCCACGATCACGTCCGACRCCTCCATGCCCACGCGGTGCTGGATTGCGCCCGAGATGCCGGCGGCGATGTACAGCTTGGGCCGCACCGTCTTGCCGGTCTGGCCGACCTGCCGGTCCGCGTCGACCCATCCGGCCTGCACGCAGGGCCGCGTGGCGCCGACCTCGCCGCCGAGCACGCGCGCCAGTTCGAACACCAGCTTGAAGTTCTCCGGGCTCTTCATGCCCTTGCCGCCGCTCACGATGACGTCGGCGTACGGCAGGTTGACCTTGTTGCTGTGGGCGTCGGCGATGAAGTCGAGCAGCTTGGTGACGATCTGCGTCTCGACCATGCCGAGCGTGTCCCGCACGATCTCGCCGCTGCGGCTGGCGTCGGCCGGCGGGGTGGCCATGACACGCGGGCGCACGGTGGCCATCTGGGGCCGGTAGGCCAGCGTCATGATCGTGCACAGCAGCGAGCCGCCGAAGGTCGGCCGCGTCGCGGCCAGCGCGCGCGAACTGGGGTCGATGTTGAGCTCGGTGCAGTCGGCCGTCAGGCCGGTGAGCAGCGTGGTCGCCACCGAGCCTGCGAGATCCCGGCCCATCGAGGTCGCGCCGAGCAGCAGGATCTCCGGCTGGTACTTGTTCACCAGGTCCGTCAGGCCCTTGGTGAAAGGCTCGTTGCGATAGCCCTCGAGGACCGGGTCGTGAACGATGTAGGCCTTGTCGGCGCCGAAGCCGAAGGCCTCCTGCGCGAACTTCTCGAGCGGCTCGTCGGTGCCGCCGAGCAGGATCGCGCCGACGCTGCTGCCCAGCTTGTCGGCCAGCTTGCGCGCTTCGCCGAGCAGCTCCCACGAGACGCTGTGCACATGGCCGCGCTCGTGTTCGATGAAGACCCAGACGCCCTTGTAGGCCTTCAGGTGCTCGGACAGTTCGACGTTGCGGCGGCCGGCGGGGCGCTTGGCCGGTGCGGCGGGTGCTTCGCTCATGACATCTCCTTCATCAGCAGTTCGGACTCCAGCGTCGGATGGCGCGTGAAGACCTTCTGCAGCAGGTTCAGCGACAGGTCGCGCAGATTCGAGACCTCCAGATCGAGCATCTCGGCCTTCTCGCTGCGCGGCGTCGGGCCGAAGACCTTGCTCACCACCGTGGGAGAGCCCTTCAGGCCGATCTTCGCGATGTCCTCGATGCCGGCCTGCTCCTTGTTCCACTTGCGCACCGGATGGCCGGCGGCGTGGATCATGGCGGGCAGCCCCGCGAAGCGCAGTTCGTTGGTGTTCTCCAGCATCGTGATGAGGCAGGGAAGGGCCGTCCGGAGCAGCTGCACGCCGCCTTCGGCGCGCCGCTCGACGGTGATGGTGCGGTTCACCAGATCGGTTTCGACGATGCGCGAGACATAGGTCAGCAGCTGCAGTCCCATGCGCTTGGCGATGCCGGGGCCGACCTGCGCGGTGTCGCCGTCGATCGTTTGCTTGCCGGTGAAGATGATGTCCACCGACTGCTCGCTCGCGATCTGGCGGATGCCGGCGGCCAGCGCGTAGGAGGTGGCCAGCGTGTCGGCGCCGGCGAAGGCCCGGTCGGTCACCAGCACGGCATCGTCGGCGCCGTAGCTGATGCACTTGCGCAGCGCGTCTTCGGCCTGCGGCGGGCCCATGCACAGCATCGTGACCTTGCCGCCGAACTTGTCCTTGAGCCGCAGCGCCTCCTCGAGCGAGAACAGGTCGTACGGATTCACGATCGCCGGGACGCCCTGGCGCATGATGGTGTTGGTCACCGGATGGACGCGGATCTGCGCCGAATCCGGAACCTGCTTGATGCAGACGACGATGTGCATGACGCTCTCCGTTCAGGCCGCCGCGCGCATCGGCATCGACGCCTTCAGGCGGTCGACCGTCACGTGCTGCTTGCCGTCGGTGTCCTGGAACACCTTGAACACCTTCTCCTGTGCCGGCGTGGATCTCACGAAGTCGCCGTACGCCTTGACCAGCAGGCCGCGGTAGACGGTGAACATCTGCAGTTCATCGGCCTGCGTCAGCTTCGTCTCCTGGCGGATGTACTGGAAGAAGCGCTTGAGGATGTGCAGCCGGCTGACGTTGACCACCTTCGGGTCGAACGGGACGGCGAAGAACTGCAGGAAGTCCTCGGCCGACGAGAGCGCCTTGAGCTGTTGAAGGAAGTTTTCCATCGGTACTTACTCCTCGGTAGAGGTTTGAAGAAGGGATTCGAAACCGGGCTCGGTGCAACGGTCCTCGCAGGGGCCGCAGGCGGCGTCGGAACCCGGCGTCTGCGTCCTGGGTTGCAGCCGTTCGAGTTGCGCCACGCGTTCCAGCAGGCAGGCGATCGCCCTGCCGACCGGGTCGGGGATCAGGTGATGGTCGAGGTCGAAGCCGTGCGTCGTGCGCCGGACCGGCGCCACCACGCGGCCGGGTATGCCGACCACCGTCGCATCGGCCGGAACGGCGTCGATGACCACGGAGTTGGCTGCGATCCGTGCGCGGTCGCCGACGGCGATGGGGCCCAGGATCTTGGCGCCGGCGCCGACCACGACGTGGCTGCCGAGCGTCGGGTGGCGCTTGCCGGCGGCCCAGCTCGTGCCGCCCAGCGTCACCCCGTGATAGAGCGTGACGTCGTTGCCGATTTCCGCCGTTTCGCCGATCACGACACCGGTGCCGTGGTCGATGAAGAAGCGCGCGCCGATCCGGGCACCGGGATGGATGTCGATCTGCGTCAGCCAGCGTGCGACGAAGGAGATCCAGCGCGGCAGGTAGCGCCAGCCGCGGCGCCAGCCGGCGTGTGCCAGCCGGTGCAGCGCAACCGCCTGGAGCCCGGGATAGATCGTCCAGACCTCGACCATGCTGCGCGCGGCCGGATCGCGTTCGCGCACGCAGCGCGCGTCCTGGCGCAGCAGCGACCACCACGAAGGCCCATGTTCGCCCGGCGTGCCGACAGGCAGCGCGGGCATGGATCCGGTCTTCGCGTTCACGTCGGGCCTCATGCCGCCAGGCGGCCGATGCGCGCCGGTGCGGCGGGGCGCGACTCGTGCAGAAAGCGCCGCAGGTCTTCGGCGGTCGGCGCGTGCTTGACGCGCATCGCGTGGTCGCGGATGTGCGCGAGCAGCCGCCCCGTCAGTCCGTCGTCGTCGAGCATGAAGCCCAGCGCGTGGTAGGCCTGTCGCACCGCCTGCGAACCCGAATGCTTTCCAAGCACCGTCCGCCGCTCGCGGCCGAGTTCCGAAGGATCGAAGCTCTCGTAGGTCGACGGGTTCTTGAGCAGGCCGTCGATGTGGATGCCCGACTCGTGCGTGAACACGGCCTCGCCGACGATGCTCTTGTTGAAGGCCACGCTGCGGCCGGAGGCCTGCGCCACCAGATGCGAGATCCCGACCAGCGCCTGCGTGTCGACGCCGCAGTCGGCGCGATGCAGATGGCGCAGGCCCATCACCACCTCTTCGAGTGCGGCATTGCCGGCGCGCTCGCCCAGGCCGTTGACGGTCGTGTTGGCATGGGTGGCGCCACCGCGCAGCGCGGCGAGCGTGTTGGCGGTCGCGAGCCCGAGGTCGTTGTGGGCGTGCATCTCGATCTCCATGTCGACGGCGTCGCGCAGCCGCGCGATGGCCTCGTAGGTGGAGAAGGGGTCGAGGACGCCCAGCGTGTCGGCAAAGCGCACGCGGCTGGCGCCGCAGTCCTCGGCGCGCCTGGCGACCTCGGCCAGGAAGCCGGTGTTGGCGCGCGACGCGTCCTCCGCGCCCAGCGACACCTTGCGGCCGGTCGCGGCCGCGGCCGCGATCACCCGCGTGACCTGCGCCAGCACCCATTCGCGCGATCGCCGCAGCTTGTGGCGCAGATGGATGTCCGACACCGGGATCGAGAGATGGACGATGGCCGCGTCGCAGCGCATCGCGCTCGCCAGATCGCCATCGGTCAGGCGACCCCACACCATGAGCTGCGCATCGAGACGAAGCGACGCGATGGCGTTGATGCAGGCGATCTCCTCGTCGCCCATCGCCGGAATGCCGATCTCCATCTCGCGTACGCCGGCACGCGCCAGTGCGCCGGCGATGGCGCACTTCTCGTCGACGGTGAAGGCCACGCCGGCGGTCTGTTCGCCGTCGCGCAGCGTGGTGTCGTTGATGGCGAGACTGAGTGACATGGTGGGGTGTCCTTTTCCTTGGTATCGCAAAGTGCGTGCCACTGTTTTTGTCGCTTTCCGGTGGACCAGGACCTGTGCGGCGGGCGTGTTTGTCGGGTATCGGGCAAGCGCTCCGCGGGCGCTCTTCGGTCGCTGTCGGGAATGTGTCGTTTCGAACAGGCGCGCCATTCGGCGCGAGCGGACCCGAGGTCGACTCAGTGCTTCACCACGTGATCGCGTGACCCGCGACGCATGAAACCGGCGCAGCCAAATGCCAGGGATACCGCGGAACCGGCTTTGCCGGGCCGCTGGTATCGCCCCCTCGAGGGGCTGAGGTCCGCGGCTCCAAGCCTGCCCGCGCAGGCTTGGACGGCACCGAAGAGCCGCTGCCTCTGGCAGCGACTCGGGGCGCCGCAGGCGCTTCGGGGGTGTTTCATCCTAGTGTTCGCGCGCGTGATTGCGCGTGTGGCGCGGAAGCTCGATCGTGAGGTCGGTGTCGCGCAGCTTCACGCAGCAGGCCAGGCGCGATTGGGCGTCGAGGCCCCAGGCGTTGTCGAGCTGGTCGCTCTCTTCATCGTCGGGCGGCGCCAGCGACGCGCCGCCTTCGCGCACATGCACATGGCAGGTCGCGCAGGCCGCCACCATCTCGCACGCATGCTCGAGCGCCACGCCCGACGCGAGCAGGCTTTCGCAGAGCGAGCTGCCGCGGCGCGCTTCGAGCTCGCGTCCGTCGGGGCAGAGATCGGGATGGGGCAGCACGTGGACACGGGGCATGGCGAGACCTAGGCGAGACTGTCGAGCGCGCGCCCGGCCAGCGCGCGCCGGATCGAAGCGTTCATCCGCCGGGCGGCGAATTCTTCCGTGGCCGCGGACAGCACGCGGACCGTGGACTGCAGCGATTCCACCGCGGCTTCGGTCTCGAGCATGTCGGCGACCATGAACATGGCGTGGCGTATCGCGGCCAGTTCCGACGGCGACAGCAAGTCGGCGTCTTCGCCGATCGCGGCTTCGGTGGCGTCGACCAGGCGCCGCGCGTCGACCTGTGCCTCGCGCAGCGTGCGCAGCAGCATGTCGGCTTTCGATGCACCGACCGCGGCCTGCAGCATGGCGGTGATCTCCGTGTCCCCCAGGCCGTACGACGGCTTGACTTCCACGTGCGCCTCGACGCCGCTGGTCTGTTCGCGTGCGGTGACGGACAGCAGACCGTCCGCGTCGATCTGGAAACTCACGCGGATGCGCGCGGCGCCAGCCACGGCCGGCGGAATGCCGCGCAGTTCGAAGCGCGCCAGCGAGCGGCAATCGGCCACCGCTTCGCGCTCGCCCTGCACCACGTGCAGCGACATGGCGGTCTGGCCGTCCCTGAAGGTGGTGAACTCCTGCGCGCGCGCGGTCGGCAGCGTCGAGTTGCGCGGGATGATCTTCTCGACCAGCCCGCCCATGGTCTCGATGCCGAGCGACAAGGGGCACACGTCGAGCAGCAGCCAGCCGTCGCCGGTGCCGTTGCCGGCCAGCACGTCCGCCTGCATCGCGGCGCCCAGCGCAACGACCTGGTCGGGATCGATGTCGGCCAGCGGCTCGGCACCGAAGAAGTCGCGCACCGCGGTGCGCGCGATGTGCATGCGCGTCGAGCCGCCGACCAGCACGACGCCGGTGACGTCGGCGGGTGCCACCCGGGCGTCGCGCAGCGCGCGCCGCGTGGCGGCCATGGTGCGGGCGACCAGGGGCGCGCCGAGTTCCGCGAACTCCGCGTGCGTCAGCGTCGCATCGAGTGCCAGCCCTTCGTCGAGTGCCAGGTGCAGCTTGGCCGAAGCGCTCTGCGACAGCGCTTCCTTCGCGGCCCGGGCCGCCGACAGCAGGCGGCGTTGCGCGCCGGGGGCCAGCACGGCCATTCCCTGAAGGCCGTGCAGCGCGCAGAACCACTGGGCGATGGCGTGGTCGAAGTCGTCGCCGCCGAGGGCCGAATCGCCGCCGGTGGCGAGCACCTCGAACACGCCCTTCGTGAGGTTGAGGATCGAGATGTCGAAGGTGCCTCCGCCCAGGTCGTAGATGGCGAAGGTGCCCTCGGCCGCCTTGTCCAGGCCGTAGGCGATGGCGGCCGCGGTGGGCTCGTTGAGCAGGCGCAGCACCGTCAGGCCCGCGAGCCGCGCCGCGTCCTTGGTGGCCTGGCGCTGGGCGTCGTCGAAGTAGGCCGGCACGGTGATCACCACGCCCGACAACGCGCCGCCGAGCGAGGCTTCGGCGCGATCGCGCAACGCGGCAAGGATCTCGGCCGACACCTGGATCGGCGAGCGTTCGCCCGCCACGGTCGCGAGTCCGACCATGCCGGGGCCGTCCACGAAACGATAGGGCAGGCCGGCCGCCTCGCTCAGGTCCGCCAGGCGCCGGCCCATGAAGCGCTTGACCGACACGACGGTGTTCTGCGGGTCGTGCACCTGGCTCGCCTGCGCTTCGCAGCCCACCACGGTGCTGCCGTTCGCAAGATAGCGCACGACGGAGGGCAGCAGCAGCGCGCCTTGCGCATCCGGCAGCGCGTGCGCCACCGCGCTCTGCACGCTGGCGACCAGCGAGTTGGTGGTGCCCAGGTCGATGCCGGCCGCCAGCCGGTGCTGGTGCGGCGCGGCGCTCTGGCCGGGTTCGGCGATCTGGAGGAGTGCCATGGGACCGTGCCGTTTCGCTCAGACAGCGAAGCTCTCGCCGCACCCGCAGTTGGCGCGGGCGTTCGGATTGTTGAACTTGAAGCCTTCGTTCAAGCCTTCGCGGACGAAGTCGAGTTCGGTGCCGTCGAGCATGCCGAGGCTGCGCGGATCGACGATGACCTTCACGCCGAAGGTCTCGAAGCACCGGTCTTCCGCATTGACCGCATCGACGAACTCGAGCGCGTAGGCGAAGCCGGAGCAGCCGCTGGTCTTGACGGCCAGGCGCAGGCCGATGCCGCTGCCGCGCTTGGCCAGGGACTTCTCGACGTGACGGGCGGCGGCGGACGTGAGGGAGACACTCATGGCATGAATCCCTTCAGACCGAGAAGGAGCTGCCGCAACCGCAGGTCGTTTGCGCGTTGGGGTTGTGGATCACGAAGCGCGAGCCTTCGAGCCCGTCCTCGTAGTCGACGCGGGCGCCCAGCAGGTACTGCTGGCTCATCGCGTCGACCACCAGCGTCACCCCTTCCGTGACGATCTTCATGTCGTCCTCGGCCAGTTGGTCGTCGAAGGCGAAGCCGTACTGGAAGCCGGAGCAGCCGCCGCCGGTGACGTACAGGCGCAGCTTGAGCGCGGGGTTGCCCTCTTCCTCGATCAGCGCGGCCACCTTGGCGGCGGCCCGGGCGGTGAACTCCAGCATGCCGGGCATGTACCCGGGCGCGGCGGCGGTGGCAATGGTCTGGGCTGCTTCCATCTTGGTTACCTTCTTTCTGGGCTGGGGGGACGTGGTGTGATCGGCGGCTCAGCGGCCGCCGGAGTCGCAGACCGGCTGCTCGATGAGCAAAGGCGGGTCGACGGCGGCCGCGCCCTGGACCGCATGGCGGGCGCGAAAGTCGGCGACGGCCGCCTTGATCGCGTCCTCGGCCAGGATCGAGCAATGGATCTTCACGGGCGGCAGCGCCAGTTCCTCCGCGATCTGCGAGTTCTTGATGGCCAGCGCCTCGTCCAAGGTGCGGCCGCGCACCCATTCGGTGACCAGCGAGCTGGAGGCGATCGCGGAGCCGCAGCCATAGGTCTTGAACCTGGCGTCCTCGATCACGCCCTGGGCGTTGACGCGGATCTGCAGCCGCATCACGTCGCCGCAGGCCGGCGCGCCGACCATGCCCGTGCCGATGTTCTGCTCGTCGCTCTCGAAGGCGCCGACGTTGCGTGGGTTGTCGTAGTGGTCGATGACCTTGTCGCTGTATGCCATGGGCTTTCTCCGTGGATCGAGGGGTGGTGAAGGACGTTGGAACCGGCGGGCGTTCAGTGCTCGGCCCACTGGATCGCGTCGAGGTCGACACCGGCTTGCACCATGTCCCACAACGGGCTCATGGCGCGCAGGCGCGCCACCACATCGGTCACCTGGGCGATCGTGAAGTCGATCTCCGCCTCGGTGGTGAAGCGGCCGATCGAAAAGCGCACCGAGCTGTGCGCGAGTTCGTCGCTGCGCCCCATGGCGCGCAGCACGTAGCTGGGCTCCAGGCTGGCCGAGGTGCAGGCCGAGCCGGAAGAAACCGCGACGTTCTTGATCCCCATCAAGAGCGATTCGCCCTCGACGTAGTTGAAGCTCACGTTCAGGTACTGCGCCGCACGCTGCTCGAGGTCGCCGTTGAGCGCCACGCAGTCCATCTTCGAGAGGCCGTTCCAGAGCCTGTCGCGCAGCGCGCGGATGCGCATGTTGTCGGCCTCCATGTTTTCGCGGGCCAGCCAGAAGGCGGCGCCCATGCCGACGATCTGGTGCGTGGGCAGCGTGCCCGAACGCATGCCGCGCTCGTGCCCGCCGCCGTGCATCTGCGCGTCGATGCGCACGCGCGGGCGCCGCCGCACGTAGAGCGCGCCGATGCCCTTGGGGCCGTAGATCTTGTGGGCCGACAGCGACATCAGGTCCACCGGCAGCTGCTCCAGGTCGATCGGCACCTTGCCGGCCGCTTGCGCCGCGTCCACATGGAAGAACACGCCCTTGGCCCGGCAGATCGCGCCGAGCGCCGCGATGTCCTGGATGACGCCGGTCTCGTTGTTGACGAACATCACCGAGGCCAGCGTGGTGTCCGGCCGCAGCGCGGCCTCGAAGGCGGCGAGGTCGAGCAGTCCGCTCGGCAGCACCGCCAGTACCGTCACTTCATAGCCCTCGCGCTCCAGTTCGCGCATGCTGTCGAGCACCGCCTTGTGTTCCGTCGCGACCGTCACCAGGTGGCGGCCCTTGGCGCGATGGAAATGCGCCACGCCCTTGATGGCGAGGTTGTTCGATTCGGTGGCACCGGAGGTCCAGACGATCTCGCGCGGATCGGCATTGACCAGGGCGCAGACCTGCTCGCGCGCCAGCTCCACGGCCTCTTCCGCGGCCCAGCCGTAGGCATGCGAGCGGCTCGCCGGATTCCCGTACAGCTCGGTCAGGTAAGGAATCATCCGGCTCGCCACGCGGCGGTCGACCGGCGTGGTGGCCGCGTAGTCGAGATACACCGGGCGGGCGGTGCGGGAAGCGGCTTCGTCGCGAACGGGTTCCGGCATGGCGGGCTCCTGGAATGTGAGGGAGGACGCAGCCTGTTTCGCAACTTCGATGCCATGCGTTTTTTCCTCTGAAGCAGGTGTTTCGGAGGACTGTTTGTTGGCTTTGTGCGCGGTCCGCGCGGCCGGTCGAAGCGCACATGTCTCGTTTGTCGTAAATGTGTGTTTCACGGACGCTCGGCGCGAGGGGTGTGCGATGCCGCTGGGTATGTTTCTTGCGTGAGACGCGGCCAAGGTTGTTGCGTTGTCAGGGCGTCCGTTCCTGGTGCGTTTCCTGGCTCGATGCAACAGGTCCGGTGTCGCACGAGAACGGGACTCCCATGATGAAGATGCAAGCGATTGAAGCTCGACGCGAGCTCGATGCGGTCTACGAGGTCAGCAAGACGCTGGCCACTTCGCTGGATGTCGCCAAGACCTTCCGCGAAGCCTTGAACTATCTGCTGCACGCCTTCGACTGGCGCCGCGCCTTTGTCGTGCTTGCCGAGCCCGATGGCAAGCTGCACGGCCTCTGTGCGGTCGGCCTCTCGCGCGAGGAGCAGGGACGTCTGCGCTTCGCGCCCGGCGAAGGCATCGTGGGCCGCGTCTACGCGAGCGGCATGCCGGCCATGGTGCCCGACGTGTGCGCCGAACCCCTGTTCCTCAACCGCACAGGGGGCGCCGACCAGATGCCGGGTGCCACCGTCGCGATGCTCGGCATGCCTATTCGCGCGGACCGCCGCACCGTGGGCGTTCTCGCCATCGATTGTCTCAATCCCGGCGAGCGGCGCGTCTTCGCGGATGAGCTGCAGCTGCTCAAGATGGTGGCCACGCTGATGGGCCAGGCGTTGCTGCTGCATCGCAGTGTCAGTGCCGCGCACGACGCCATGCAGGACGAGGTGCGCCGCATGCACAAGGTGCTCAAGCCCGGCCGCCAGCTCGACCAGGTGGTGGGCGTCTCGGCGCCGATGCAGGAAGTGTTCGAGCAGGTCCACCAGGTCGCGCCGGCGCGCACCACCGTGCTGCTGCGCGGCGAAAGCGGCACCGGCAAGGAGGTGATCGCGCGAGCCATCCACAACCTCTCTCCGCGCAGGCGCGAAGCCTTCGTGCGCGTCAACTGCGCGGCGCTCACCGAGTCGCTGCTGGAGAGCGAGCTGTTCGGCCACGAGAAGGGCGCTTTCACCGGCGCCCAGGGCCAGCGCAAGGGGCGCTTCGAGATGGCGCACGGCGGGACCCTGTTTCTCGATGAGATCGGCGATATTTCGGCTTCGTTCCAGGCCAAGCTGCTGCGCGTGCTGCAGGAGCGCGAATTCGAGCGCGTGGGCGGCAATGCGGCGGTGAAGGTCGACGTCCGGCTGATTCTCGCCACCAACCGGAATCTCGAGCGCATGGTGCAGGCCGGCGAGTTTCGCGCCGACCTGTACTACCGCATCAATGTGGTCAGCATCCAGTTGCCGCCGCTGCGCGAACGGCGCGGGGATATTCCGGCCATGGCGCAGCATTTTCTGGAGCGCTTCAATCGCGAGAACTCGCGCAACACCCGATTCGACGCGGCGGCGATGCGCGTGCTGACCAGCTGCTACTGGCCGGGCAACGTGCGCGAACTCGAGAACTGCGTGGAGCGCACGGCCACCATGTCGCACGGCGAAATCATCACCGACCTCGCCTTTCCGTGCCAGGGAAACCGCTGCCTGACCCAGGTGCTGCATCACATCGATCGGGAAGACGCCGTGCGGCCCAGCCGCCTGGCCGATATTCCCGTCACCGAAGTGCCGATGGCGCCGCCGCGTTCCGGCGCCGACGTCGCGACACCGGGGGCGGCCGAGCCGGTGCCGGTATCCGCCGCCTCCGATGGCGAAGCCGGCGCCGCGCAGGGCATCCCGCCCAAGCCAGCGGCCCAGCCGGCCGACGATGGCAAACCCGAAGGCGAGCACGAACGCCTGATCTGGGCGATGGAGCATTCCGGCTGGGTCCAGGCCAAGGCCGCGCGGCTGCTGAAGATCTCGCCGCGCCAGATGGGCTACGCGCTGCGCAAGCACGAGATCGAGGTGCGCAAGTTCTGAGCGACCGCGGAAACACGCCCGTCGACAGATAGCGGTCGCCGCGGTCGCACGCCACGAACACGATGGTGGCGTTTTGCACCTGCTCGCTGATCCGCAGCGCGAGCCAGCAGGCGCCGGGCGTGCAGTGTGGCCTTTGTCGCATCACTGACAGTGCCTGGCGCAATTGTGGGAGCTGTCGTGTACGACACACCCGACAAATCGTTCAGACCATTGATTTGAAAGGACTTTTTGCATGGCATGAATTTGGCTTTAAGACCCTCATGCGGCCACCGTCGGTCGCGAGAAAAGGTCACCATGCAAGCCAGTACGCACGCCGGTTCCATGCCAGCCATGACCTATGTCGGCATCGGCCAGATCAAACCCCTCGGCGCCGCGATCGCGCTGCCTGAAACCGGAGGCGGCTGCGGCACCTCCGGCGGCGAAGGCAAGGCCAGTTGCGGCAGCTCCGGCGGGCCCGACGACATGCCGCAGGAGATCTGGGACAAGGTGAAGAACCATCCCTGCTATTCCGAGGAAGCGCATCACCACTATGCGCGCATGCACGTGGCGGTCGCGCCGGCCTGCAACATCCAGTGCAACTACTGCAACCGCAAGTACGACTGCAGCAACGAGTCGCGCCCCGGCGTCGTGTCGCAGAAGCTTACGCCGGAACAGGCCGTGAAGAAGGTCGTCGCGGTGGCCAGCGAGATTCCGCAGATGACGGTGCTGGGCATCGCCGGCCCCGGCGACTCGCTCGCGAGTCCGAAGAAGACCTTCGAGACCTTCCGGATGCTGCAGGAGCAGGCACCCGACATCAAGCTGTGCCTGTCGACCAACGGCCTGGCGCTGCCCGACCTGGTCGACGAGATCTGCAAATACAACATCGACCACGTCACGATCACCATCAACATGGTCGACCCGGTGGTCGGCGCCAAGATCTATCCGTGGATCTTCTGGGAGCACAAGCGCGTGACCGGCGTCGAGGCCGCACGCATCCTGCACGAGCGGCAGATGCTGGGCCTCGAGATGCTCACCGCGCGCGGCGTGCTGACCAAGATCAACTCGGTGCTGATCCCCGGCATCAACGACGAGCACCTGATCGAGGTCAACCGCGAGGTGAAGAAGCGCGGCGCCTTCCTGCACAACATCATGCCGCTCATCTCGGAGGCCGAGCACGGCACGCACTTCGGGCTGACCGGCCAGCGCGGCCCGAGCGCGCAGGAACTCAAGGCCGTGCAGGACGCCTGCATGGGCGGCGCCAACCTGATGCGCCACTGCCGCCAGTGCCGCGCCGACGCGGTCGGCCTGCTGGGCGAGGACCGCAGCGAGGAGTTCACGCTCGACAAGATCGAAGAGATGGAAGTGGTCTACGACCTCGACCGTCGCCGCGCCTACCAGGACAAGGTCGAGGTCGAACGCCAGGCGCAGTTCGCCGCCAAGCGCGAGGCGCTGGCCGAAGCGGCAGCCATCGACGTGGCCGACGACCTGAAGGTGCTGGTCGCCGTCGCGACCAAGGGCGGCGGCCGCGTGAACGAGCACTTCGGCCACGTCACCGAGTTCCAGATCTTCGAGGTTTCTGCGGGCGAAGCGCTGTTCGTGGGCCATCGCCGCGTCGACCTCTATTGCCAGGGCGGCTTCGGCGACGACGAGCAGTTGCCGTCGGTGGTGCGCGCCATCAACGACTGCCACGCCGTGCTGGTCGCCAAGATCGGCGCCTGCCCGAAGGACGAACTGGCCCAGGCCGGCATCGAGCCGGTCGACCAGTACGTCGGCGAGTTCATCGAGAAGGCGGCCCTGGCCTGGTTCAACGACTACCGCGGCCGCATCGCCAGCGGCGCCGTCGTGCACCAGGACCGCGGCGACGCGCAGATCCGTCAGGGCGCCTTCACGGGTCTTGCCGAAGCGGCCTGAAATCCTTCCAGCCATCCCCCCTCAGGAGAGCCACATGTCACTCAAGATCATCGCGTCCACCTGCACCGGCTGCTCTGCCTGCGAGCCGGAATGCCCCAACGTCGCCATCCGCGAGAAGAACGGCGTCTTCATCATCGACCCGGCCAAGTGCACCGAGTGCGAAGGCCACTTCGACGACCCGCAATGCGTCGCCGTGTGCCCGGTCGACGGCTGCATCGTTGCGGCATGAGAACCACCCGGGTCTTCGCGCATTTGCTTCCCCCATTCCTTGTGACCCCTGGAGACGATTCGCCATGCTGCCCAAGCTGACCATCACCCCCGCCGCCGAGAAATTCATGCGCCGCATCGTGCGCTATTCCGGCCTTCCCGACGGCGCGGGTTTCCACCTGACCGTGAGCGCCGGCGGCTGCTCGGGCTACAACTCGGAGTTCAGCGCGCAAGCCGCGCCGCAGCCGGGCGATGAAACGCTGGAGTTCAACGGACTGCGCATCTTCCTGCCGGCCGAAAGCCGGCTGATGCTCGACGGCTGCACGATGGACTTCGCCGATACGCCCACCAAGTCGGGCCTGAGCTTCGTCAATCCGAACCAGGCGGCCTGCGGCTGCAGCAGCAGCGCCGACGCCGCGCCGCCGCCCGGCTTGGCGACGATCGAGGTCAGCGCCATCGGGCGCGGCGGCCGCCCCGCGGTGCCGACGCTCGCCTCCTGAGCGCGGGACATCGGCCATGGAAGCAGCCAGCCTCGGTTTCGACGACGCGGCGGCGGCCTTTGCCGACGGCGCGATCGGCGGCGGGCTGAGTCCGCAGGCCGATGCGCTGATTGCCCGCGCCGGGCTGCTGCGGCATCTTCCCGAAGAGGCGCTCGCGCTGCTCGTGCAGGCCCGCGCCGCCGCGCCGCGCCACGCCGTGCCGCTGATCGCGCTGTACCGCTTCCACTTCTACGGCCATCGCCTGGCCGAGGCGCGTGCCGTCGGCGAAGCTGCGCTGGCCGTCGCGCGCGCGGCGCTCGGCCCGGATTTCGGCGATGAGCCGCCGAGCGACGACGCGGCGCGGCACGATGCGGCGGTGCGCTTTTACCTCTTCACGCTGAAGGGGTTGGCGTACCTGAATCTGCGCCTGGGCGCGTTCGAGGAGGCGCGCCTGATGCTCGGCGAACTGCGCCGGCTCGATCCGAAGGACCACGTGGGTGGCGCCTTGCTGCTGCATGTGCTGGCGCGCCACGAGGAGGGCGAGGACCCCGAAATGGGCGAATCGCGGCCCGCGCACCCGGCGCGTGGATGGAGCGAGGCCGGGCGATGAATGCAGCCATCGCGACCGCCGCACCCGCGCGTGCCGCCAGCCGGGCGCCGGCCGGCGACATTCCGTCGCAGCACTGGCGGGGCGGCGCGGTGGACTGTGTCGCCTGCGAGCATGCCGGCCTGCGCCTGCTGCCCGGCGAGCAGGGCTGCGAGCCGGGCCATGCCTGCATGCAGGATGCCTACGCGCGCCGCATCGACCGATTTTTCCGCTGGCATCCCGAGCAGGGCAATGTCCATCTGGCCCATCCGTACTTCGAGGTGCGCGCGATCGCCGCACGCCATGCCAGCGTGTTCCGGCTCACTGCGCTGATCCACGATCCCGACGAGACGGTGCGCCTGCAGATCGCGCTGCGCCTGCCGTCGACGCAACTGGTTGCATTGGCCGCGGATCCGCACCGCGAGGTGCGCATTCGCGTTGCCCAGCGCGTCGGGCCGGCGTTGCTCGCCGCGATGCGCAGCGACACGGACTACGGCGTGCGCGAGTGGGTCGCGCGCCGCCTTCCGCTGGCGCTGCTGCCGACCCTGGCGGGCGATCCCGACCGCACGGTGCGTGCGCGCGTCGCTCAGCGGCTGGAGATGCCCGCGCTGCTCAAGCTCGCCACCGATCGCGAACCCGAGGTGCGGCGCATCGTGGCCGAGCGGCTGCCGGCGGGGCTGCTCTCGCGCATGGCCGCGGACGAAGACTGGCGCGTGCGCTGGGAGGTCGCGCAGCGCGCCGATGCGGCCGTGCTGGGCGCGTTGCGCGGCGATCCAGACCCCGAAGTGCGCCGCGCGGTGCGCGAACGCGGCCAGGCCCTTGCGGGAGCGGCCCATGGCTGACATCAACCGCGACGACGACGTGATCGAGGTCGCCTTCCCGCCGCGCTTCCACTACGGCGAGCGGGTGATCGCGCGTTCGGTGATCCGCAACGACGGCACCTACAACGGCAAGGACATCGGCGAAGTGCTGGTGAACAAGGGCGAGATCGGCTACGTCACCAACATCAACACCTTCCTGCAGCAGTTCTACATCTACGCGGTGGATTTCGTCGACACCGGCCATCGTGTGGGCATGCGCGCCAAGGAACTGTGCACGCTGGACAACTTGCCCGAGGACGTGCTGGAGAAGCTGGGTGAAAGAGTGCCCGCGCTGCGCACGCTCGGATCGAGTCGCCCGAACCTGGAGAACCCGTCATGAACAGCCTTGCCATGTTGTCCCCCGAGCCACGCGCCGCGCTCTATGCCTGGGGCCAGCGGGTGGTGGCGCTCGACGATCTGGTCAACGACGGCAGCTATCCCGAGCGGCCGGCCGACGCCCTGCTGGCCGGTCGCGGTGCGGTCGGCGAGATCGTCAACGTGGGCCACGCGACCGAGCAGAACGAGCCGGTCTACCTGGTGGAGTTCGACGGCTGCGTCATCGGCTGCCTGGAGGAAGAGATCGCCCCGGCGCCGCCCGGCCTGCTGCCCGAGACGCAGGAGATCGGGTCATGAGCACCGCAGTGCGCAGAACGGAGGTCGCCTTATGAGCACCGCCGCCAGCCTGGCTCCAGCCAACGGATGGGTGCTGGACTTCATGCAGCACCGGCTGGAGCGCGCGCTGAACCAGCGCGTGCGCTACCGCTACGTGCGGCCGCGCGTCCTGCGAGAAGGCGAGGCCTTCCGGATCGAAAGCCCCTGCTGCTCGCGCAACGTGGACCCGGCAGGCGGCGTGATCGACATTGCACTGCTGGTGCCCGGCCCGACCCGCGTCTCGCTCAGCCAGTCCGGCCGCATGGTGCAGAGCTGGCGCCTGTTCGCTCGCGACCATGCGAATGGCGCCTGGGTGCCGCAGGACGAGAGCGACCGCCTCGACGAAATTCTGGACCTGCTGTGCGTGGACACGCGCCGTGTCTACTGGCCCTGAGCACGCGCGGGCGACCCATGACCGTCTACTTCGACCACAACGCCACCACGCCGCCTGCGCAGGCGGTGATCGAGGCCATGCTGCCGGTGTTCTCCGGCCTGTGGGCCAACGCATCGTCGCAGCATGGCCCGGGGCAGGGCGCGAAACGCGCGCTGGGCGCCGCGCGCAGCGGCGTGGCGCGGGCGCTGGGCTGCAAGCCGGCCGAGGTGCTCTTCACCAGCGGCGCCACGGAGTCGAACCATCTGGCGGTACGCGGCCTGCTGGCCGCGGCGGCGCCGGGGCGCCGGCGTGTCGTGTTCAGCAGCGTCGAGCATGCCGGCCATCTTCGACTGGCGCGTGCATTGCGCGAGAGCGGTGTGCCGGTGGATTTCATTCCAGTCCAGGCCGACGGCACGCTCGACCTGGGCGCGGCCGCCGCGCTGATCGGCCCCGACGTCGCGCTGGTGTCTCTCATGGCGGCCAACAACGAAACCGGCGTGTTGATGCCGGTCGCCGAAACGGCGGCGCTCGCCCAGGCCGCCGGGGTGCTGCTGCATGTGGACGCCACCCAGTTCATCGGCAAGCTGCCCTTCGACTTCGGTCGCTTCGGTGCCGACGCGGTGTCGCTGTCGGCGCACAAGCTGCAGGGCCCCAAGGGCGTCGGCGCGCTGCTGCTGCGCCAGGGCGTGTCGCTGGCGCCGCAGACACTGGGCAGCCAGGAGCGCGGCCGGCGCGGCGGCACCGAGAACCTGCCCGGCATCGTCGGCCTGGCGGCCGCACTGTCGCAACTCGGCGATGCCGCCGCAGTGGCCGCAGAGGCCGCGCGCCAGGCCGCGCTGCGCGACGCGCTGGAGGGCGGCCTGGCAAGCGCGCTGCCGTCGCTGCACATCTGGTCGAAGGGGGTACCGCGCCTGCCCGGAACCAGCTACCTGCGCTTCGGCCACCTGTCGGCGGAGGTGGCGTTGAACCGGCTCGAACGCCTGGACATTGCCGCCTCCTCGGGTGCGGCGTGTTCCTCCGGCGGCAGCGCGCCCTCCCACGTATTGACGGCCATGGGCGTGCCGCCCGACGAGGCAGGGGGCGCGGTGCGCCTGTCGCTGGGCCGAACCACCACCAGGGAGGACGTGGATCGCCTGGTGGCTGCATTGCCTGCCCTGCTGGCGCCGCTGCTCGAAGAGCAAACCACTTGCTGAATTCCCACCCTCCGGAGCCGACGATGAAAGTGATGATCCGCAAAGACAGCAAGGGCGCGCTCAGCGCCTATGTGCCCAAGAAGGACCTGGAGGAACCCATCGTCTCGATGGTCCGGCCCGGCATGTGGGGCGGCCTGGTGACGCTGGGCAACGGCTGGCAGCTCGACCTGCCGGAGATGGCGGCCGAAACCCGGCTGCCGGTCACCGTCGAGGCACGGCGCATCGCCGGTGCAGGCGATGGCGATTGAGCCGGAGCACAAGCCATGGCATTGACTTCCCAGCATCTGCGAACGGCCGGTGAAATGGTGGGGGCGGCGACGACGCTGCGCGAAGCGGTGGACCAGTGGCGCACGCTGCACCCCGACGTGCGCACCGTGCTGGTCGACGCCTTCGACATGCGCGACGAAACGCCCGCACTGCGCCTCGGCGCGCGCAACGTGTACCTCGCCGCCACCAACGGCCACTGCTGGCACGTGACGCAACAGCCCGAAGATGCGACCGCGCTGATCCTCACGCAGGACGGACCATGATCGACATCGATGTCATCTCCCTGTCCGAGCCCGAATGCGGCGCGCGCGAGATCGAACTCGTCAACGCGGTGCTGCAGTCGGCGCGCTGGAGCGACGGGCCGATGTGCGAGTCCTTCGAGCGCGCCTTCGCCGGCTGGGCCGGCCGCGCGCACGCGGTGGCGGTGGGCAGCGGTACCTTGGGCACCTGGATCGCGTTGCGCGCGCTGGGCATCGGCCCCGGCGACGAGGTCGTCTGCGCCGCCCACACCTGGCACCAGGTGGCGCAGGCCATCACGCTGGCCGGTGCGACACCGGTGTTCGCCGACATCGACTACTGGAGCGGCTGCCTCAGCGCCGAGAAGGCCGCGCCGAAGATCGGCCCGAGGACACGCGCCATCCTGGCCGGCAACACCAACGGCCACCCGGCCGCCTGGGGCCCGCTGCGCGCATTGGCCGCCGCATACGGCCTGAAGCTGATCGAGGACAGCAGCGAGGCGCTCGGCTCGCGCTACATGGGCCGCACGGTCGGCAGTTTCGGCGACGTGGCGGTGTTCGACTTCTCGCAGCCTTCGGCCTTGTGCACGGGCGAGGGCGGCATGCTGGTGACCGACGACGAGGGTCTGGCGCACGAGCTGCGCTACCTGCGCCAGCGTCGCGTCTCGGACCGCAGTTCGCTGTCGGTCGGTTCGCGGGTGCCGCTGCAGGCCGGCATGAGCGAGCTGACCGCTGCGCTGGGCCTGGCGCAGCTGGCGGAACTCGACGCGCGGCTGGCGGTGCGCAAGCAGGTCGAGGCCTGGTACCACGACCAGATGCAGAGCTTCGAGGGCATCAAGCCGCCCTACCTGGCCGAGGACGTCGACGAGGTCCACTGGATGCTCTACGTCGTGCACCTGGGCAAGCGCTTCACGCAGAGCGCGCGCACCCAGATGATCGACGACCTGCGCTCCTGCGGCGTCGAGACCGCGGCCTACAGCCATCCGCTGCACCGCCAGTTCTTCTACATGAATGCCGGCGACGCGATCGGCCGCAAGCGCGGCCTGCTGCCCGACACCGACCGCATCGGCGACCGTGCGCTGGCGCTGCCGCTGCACACGCAGCTCGATGCCGACCAGGTCAAGTACATCGTCAAGACGCTCAAGGACACCGCCACCAACGTGGGTGCCGGTGCGGCGATCTATTGAGATGAAAGCCCACCCCCGTATCGGCTCACTTCGTGTAGCCGAGTACCCCCTCAAGGGGGCGACACCAGCGGCCTGGCAAAGCCAGTTCCGCGGTGTCTCCCGCCTCGGTTGTGCCGGTTTCATGCGTCGCGGGTGGCGCGAATGCGCAATGGAAAACTGAGATGCGCTCGCCCCAATCCGCGCACCGTACTGTGACCACTGGACTCAAGGAACCCACATGAACACTGCCACCTCCGCCTCGGTCCAGGACATCGCGCGCCAGCTCGATGCCGGCGCCGTCATTCCCTATCTCGGCCCCGACATGCTCTCGCTGTGCGGCGGCGCGAAGGTGCCGGCCAACCCGCTGGCGCTTGCGGAGATCATGACCTCCAAGGTCAGCGTGCCGCACAAGATCCGCAAGCGCCTGACGCAGGCGGCGCAGTTCATCGAGAACTTCAAGCACCGCAAGTCGGTGGTGCAGCTGATGAACGAGGCTTTCGCCGCCACGCCCGAGCCCTCGGCGCTGCACCTGGCGCTGGCCGCGAGCGGCACGGGGCTGTGGGTCGATACCTGGTACGACGACACATTCGCGGCCGCGCTGCGGCAGGTACGACCGGAAGGCGGCTGGACGCAGATCCAGGGACTGTCGCAGTCCGAACATTTCGGCCGGTGGACCGGCGTCTATGCCGACGACGGCGAGTTTCTGCCCGAGCTGCCGGCCGACGCCGGACGCATCCTCTACAAGCCGATCGGCAGCCACGGCCCGGCCGGCAATTACCTCGTGTCCGACAGCGACTACGTCGAGGTGTTGACCGAGATCGACATCCAGACGCCGATCCCGCCTGCGGTTCAGGCCTGGCGCAGCGGACGCCGCTTCCTGTTCCTGGGCTGCCGCTTCGACGACCAGCTCACGCGCAGCTTCGCGCGCCAGATCATGAAGCGCTCGAGCGACCGCCACTGGGCCGTGCTGCCCGACGAGCCCACGCGCATGGAGGCGCGCTTCCTCGAGGAGCAGGGCATCGTGCGCATCCCGATGCCGCTGGCGCGGTTCGCCGAAGCGCTGGTGGGCGCGCTTCGGCCGGCCGTGCCCGCCTGAGTCTTTCCGTTCCAACCCTCACCACGATCCAACGACCATGAGCGAAACCAGCAACACCCTCACCACGACCGTGACCGTACTGCCCTCGGGCAACAGCTACGAGGCCGTGCCCGGCATCACGCTGCTCGAGGCGCTGCGCCGCGCCGGCGTGCTGACGCACGAATGCGACGGCGGCGCGAAGTGCACCGACCTGTGCCACCTGTTCGTGCTCGAAGGCCGCAAGAGCCTGTCGAAGACCACGCGCGAAGAGAACGAGCGGCTCGACGCCATCGTCGGCGTCGGCGCCAAGTCGCGCCTGGCCTGCAGGGCGGTGCTGGGCGAGGAGCCCGTCACCGTCGAGCTGCTCACGTTCAAATGAGCCCATCTCGCCCACGGGCGTCGCTGCGCGCGTCTTGATCTCCCGGGCAATCCTCCATGGCCATCATCGAACATCTCGTCGCCGACGTGGCCATCGTCGGCGCCGGCCTGTGCGGGCTCGCGCTGGCGCGCTCGTTGCATGCGCAAGGGCTTTCGGTCGCGCTCGTCGAGGCGCGCGATCGTCTCGGCGGTCGTGTGCTGACGCAGCGCTGCAAAGCCACCGACCAGGCGCTGGACATGGGGCCGACCTGGTTCTGGCCCGAGACCGAGCCGCGCATCGCCGCGCTGCTGGCCGAGTTCGGCCTGGCGAGCGCGCCGCAGCACGACCCCGGCGATGCGTTGTGGCTCACGGACCCGAACCGCGAGCCCGAGCGCCGCGAAGCGCCCGGCGGCGTGCATGCCGGCGCGCAGCGCATCGAAGGCGGCGCGGCACGCCTGGTCGATGCGCTCGCCGCCGCCCTGCCCGAGGGCAGCGTGTACACCGGCAGCGCGCTGCGCCTGCTGCGCGACCACGGCGCCTGGCTCGAACTGCAACTCGAAGAGGACGGCCGCACGCGCCCGCTGCGCGCGCGCCATGCCGTGCTGGCGCTGCCGCCGCGCCTGGTGCACGAGCGCATCGCCTTCGATCCGCCGCTGCCGGCAGCGTTGGCCGAAGCGCTCGCCGCCACGCCGACCTGGATGGCCGCGCAGGCCAAGGCCGTCACCACCTACCCGCGCCCGTTCTGGCGCGTGGCGGGTCATTCGGGCAACGCCTTCGTGCGCCATGCCCAGGCCGTGCTGGGGGAAGTGTTCGATGCCAGCGACGCGGCCACGGGCGCCGGCGCGCTGGGCGGCTTCGTCGCGCTCGGCGCCGCGCAGCGTGTCGACTTCCGGCGCGGCATGCCGCTGCTGATCGAGAGCCAGCTTGCCCAGCTCCACGGCGCCCAGGCGCACCAGGACGGGCACCTGCACATGCTCGACTGGGCCGGCGAGCCCTGGACCTGCAGCACCGCCGACCGCGAAGGTCCGCCCGAGCCGCCGCAGGCGGACCCGGCACTGCGACGGCCGCACTGGGCGGGCCGCCTGTACTTCGGCAGCAGCGAGAGCGCCGCGCACGGCGCAGGCCACATGGAAGGCGCGCTGGAAGCGGCGGCGCGCATCGCACGGGCGCTGGCGCCGGTGCCCGCGGCACCTGCCGGCGCCGGCGATGCGGACGACCCGCTCGGCCGGTTCAAGGCCGAGGTGTCGGCGCGCCGCGCCCAGGCCCCTTCGCACTATCGCCAGCATCTGGCGCGGCTGCTCTCCGCCCAGCAGGCGGAACAGCTGACGCAGCGCGCGCTGCTGGCGACCGTCGAGCAGGTCTACAGCGAAACGCTGCTCGCGCTCGACGGCTTGCTGCCTGATCTCGGCCTCGACCGCACCGGGCCGACCGAAGCCGGCCGGCATGCGCTGACGCCTGCACTGCTGGTCGCTTTCAAGGGCTGGAACGGCGAACTGCTGTCGAATGCGCTGGCCTTCAACGGCAGTTCGTGCGCGCTGTCGAACTTTCCCGGCGAGCACCGGCCCGATGCGTTGCTGCAGCGCGCCATCGCACGCGATCTCGCGGCGGCCTGGCGCGAGTTCGCACTGGAACTGAACACGCGCCTGCTCGCGGCATCCGCGCACGCGCAGCGCACGGCGGTGCCGGCATGACAGGCGTCCGCCCCATCGAGACCAGCGCGCTGCTGGCCATCATCGAGCAGGCCGGCACGGCGGTGGTCATCCTCGTCGAAGGGCTGGAGCGCGACGAACTGCTGCGCTCGCGCCTGACGCGCGCCGAAGTGCTGCGACAGCTCAGGACTCTGGCGGACAGCATGGGCCAGGTCGATCCCGCGGTTCGGCTCGAAATGCCCGAACTCGCCTGGCGGGGCTGGGAGGCGCTGCGCCCGCGCCTGTCCGGCCCGGCCGGGGAGGAACTCGACGAGGCGCTCTGGTTCGCCTGTGAATCGCTCGTGCCGGCAACGTTGCTGTGGCTGCGCGTGTACCGGCAGAGCCAGTCGGACCTGTTCCAGATGCAGTTGTGAACGCCGGGACGCCAAGGTGCCCGCAGCGCCTGGCCGAGAATCCGCCGGCTGGCCTTCCCGAAGTACCGGTGTACCGGTGCGGGCTTTTCTGAACGGCCCGGCCGGCTACAGCACGGCCTCGAAGCCCTCGAACTGCGGCGGTCCCAGGTAGAGGCCGCGCTGCTGGCCGGCACCGGCATGCGCGGCGCGGAAGGCTTCGGAGCGCGTCCAGGCCCCGAAGGCCTCGGCGCTCTCCCAGGTCGAATGCGAGACGAACACGGTCGCCTGCGCGTCGCTCGGCCCCTGCAGGAGATTGAAGCGCTGGAAGCCCGGCACTTCGGCCAGCCTGCTGTCGCGCTGGCGCCAGACCTCGATGAATTCCGCTTCGCGGCCCGGCGCGATGCGAAAGCGGTTCATGGCGATGAACATGGTGTGAGCCTTTCAGGAGAAGAGAGAGGAGGACACAGGAACCCTGCCACCCATGCCTCCACCCGCGGCGCGCAGCGGGCAAGGCGGTCGCGGTATTCGGGAATCAGGAAGTAGTCGGCGTCGTGCAGGTACGGGTTGCGCATGCGGCCGACGTCGAGCGCGTCGTGGCCGAGGTCGATCAGGCGTCCGTCGATCCGGTTGAACTGGTGGGCATAGTGGCCCTCGATGACGCCGCCGAAGACACCCTGCACGAAGAGCGAGCCGTATTTGCAGGCCCCTGAAAGATCGCTGGGCACCGGGGCCTGGCGCTCGAGGGCGAGTTCGCACCACAGGCGGAAGACGAACGCCTTGGCGTCGGCGAAGCGGGCGGGGCTGTAGGCGATCGGGCCGCGCGGCAGCGCGCCGACGGCCGGCGGCTGCGGGTTCACTGGATCTGCATGAGCCACGCGTCGACCTTGCTGGCGGTGAGAAAGAAGAAGGGTCGGCGCCGCACGGCTCAGGCTGCCACCGGCGTGTCGAGCACCGCCTTGAGGTTCAGTGTCATGCTCGTCTTGGTGGCGTCGACGTAGGGGCAGATGCCCCTGGCGCGTTCCATCAGGCTGTCGGCGGTGGGCTGGTCCAGCGTTCCGGCCATGAAGGCGGTCAGGCTCAACGCCATGCGGTAGGCGCCCTCGAAGTTCACGTACATCGACAGCACGGCCTCGACGTAGCAGCCGCGCAGCGGCAGCTTGCCGGCGCGGGCGATGTGGCGCACGGAATGTTCGAAGCAGGCCGCGAACGCGGCCGCGAAGAGCTGCTCCGGATTGGGGCCGTCGCCCTTGCCGCCCATCTCCTTCGGGACGACGAGCCTGAGCTTGAAGCTGCCGTCCTCGCTTTGCACCTGGCCGCCACGGCCGCCTTGGGCCAGCATGGTCGTTTTGTAGACGAGGTCCATCAGACGTTCTTTCCCTTGAGCAGCCTGGCGCGGTCGGAAGCGCTGTACTGGTCGAAGTGACCTTGGGCCGCCGCGGCGCGGCGGTTCGACATCCGGATGGCCTCGATCTTGCCGGCGGGCGCGATGCGCGAGACAGCTTTCTCCAGGGCCGTGCTGCCGCACTGCGGACAGGCAGGCTGGGTGCCGGAGCGCACCAGCATCTCGAAGCGGTGACCGCAGGCGGGGCAGTGGTAGTCGTAGAGGGGCATTCCGGTCTCCGGTTCAAGTCGTCGGTGCGCAGCCGTCCGTGGCGGCGGCGCAGCCTTCGAGCGGTGCGTGGGTGATGTGGGCCATGGAAGGGACGTTCAGGCGACGACGCGCAGGAGTTGCAGGCACTCGACGCTGGCGGCCATGTCCAGCGCGCTGAAGTCGTCCTGCGAGCGGATCGCGGGGTCGGCGCCCAGCGCGAGCAGCGTGCGCACGATCTCGGCCTTGCCGGAGGATGCTGCGTACATGAGGCAGGTCGCGCCCGCGGCGTTGGCATGGTCGATCGGCACGCCCGCCGCCACCAGGCGCGCAAGGCCTCGCGGATCGCCGTGCACGCAGGCCAGCCAGAGGGCGTTGTTGCCATCGGCATTGGTCGCGTCCAGCGCGACGCCGTGCGCCAGCAGCGCCTCGACGATGTCCGCGTTGCCGCGCCACGCGGCCGCCATCAGCGGTGTGTTGCCGTGCGCGCCGTGCGCATCCGGGCCGGCGAAGCCTTCGCGCGCGAGCCATGCCGCCAGCGCGGGCGCGGGCGGCTTGCCCGAGGGGTCGGCGCCGGCGCCGGCCACCGCCCAGGCGGCATGGCCGCCGATCAGGTCGTGCACGTCGGTGAAGCCGAAGTCGGCGAACATCTGCGCGTAGGCCTGGCTGGCGTTGCCGTGGTGGCAGTAGATCAGCACCGGGCGCCGGCGGTCGGTGCGCAGCAGCAGCATGTCCTGGTTGTCGCCCGAGATCCGCACGGCGCCGGGCCAGCCATCGCGCGCGTGGCTGGCGGCGTCGCGCGCGTCGAGCAGCAGCGCGTCCGGCCGCTGGAGCCGCCAGGCCCCGAGCTCGGCCAGCGTGAGACGGCGGAATGTGCGCTGGCCCTTCATGGCGTGTCCTCCTGGCGCGCGCGGGCGCCGTAGGGCGCTTCGCTGGCGATGCGCTCGTCGGTCAGCGGCAGCCCCACGCTGAAGTGATACACGACCTGCCAACGCGCCGGCGGCGCGTCGGGCAGGCCCAGCAGCGCGTGGACCGGGTCGTCGAAGTAGCAGCCGATGCCGGTGCCGCGCAGGCCTGCAGCCTCGGCTTCGAGGTAGAGCACCTGGCCGACCAAGCCGGCCTCGCGCAGCAGTTCGCGGTAGCGCCAGGGCTCGCCGTCGATCGCCGGACGGAAATCGGCCAGCAGCGCGATGACGAACACGGCCTCCGCGCCGATGGCCTGATGGCAGCTCAGCGTGCGCAGCGTGCCCGCGAGCGCGGGGTTGGGCGCCAACTCGTACAGCGGCACCTCGGGGGGGCTGGCCGCGACCGGCCGCCACGCCAGGTGAGGCAGGGCGGCCCGCAGCGCGGGCTGCGCCGCGGCATCGCGCGGCAGCAGGTAGGTGCCCGGCGCGAGGCCGTCGATGCGGTGGGCGAACAGCACGGCATGCAGGCGAGCTTCGGCGGTCCAGACATCCCAGGGCAAGGGCGCGCCGGCATCGGCGGTCCGTGGCATCAGGGCGGCGGCGATCGGCCAGAAGCGCCCGGCATCGAGCCGGGCGCGCCGGTCGAACTGCTGGGCGCTGCGGCGCGAACGGATCAGCGCGGCAGCGGGCCGGCAGGTGCCGGGCGGCAGGCGGCGCTCGACCATCGGCGGCAGCGGCGAGGCCGCGACGCGCGTGTCCCGGCGCGAGGCCAGGGCGCCCTCGTCGATGACCGGCCAGCGGTACATCGGCCGCGCGTCGAGCCGGTTGGCGTGGCCGCTCCACGCGCCGCCGGCCATCCATGCGAGGAGATCTTCCACCCCGGGCTGCGCGGGCGAATGCCGCAGTTCGAACAGGTCTTCGGCCTCCTCGCGCTCGGCGCCGGCGAAGTCGTCGGCGCGGTCCAGGCCCAGCAACTGCGCGATGGCGGCATGCTCCAGCCCGCAGGCCTGCACGCGCCAGCCGAGCACCGCGGCCGCATAGCGCAGCGCGCCGACGGCGTGGCCCATGTCGAGCTGGCAGTAGCGGAATGCGCGCTCGCCGTACTTCCAGGCCTCGCGCCAGTGGATCGAGCTGAAGCCGACCAGCAGGCGCGGGGTGCGCGGGACAGCTTCGCCGCTCCCGCACGGCAGCGTCCGCGCCCGCAGTTCCAGCGCGTGCTCCCTTGGCGTGTAGTGGTGGAGGCCGTCTTCGAGGCCCTCCACGCCGCGCGCCAGCAGATAGACCTCGGTCGGATGGAGGTTGCCGCTGGAAGGCGTGCAGCGCAACGCCCAGCGGTCGGGGCCGGACTGCTTCCAGGCCGACAGCGCGAACGACAGTTCGAACAGCAGGCCCACGCTGTCGCGCGTGGGGGGGCGCGGCGCGACGGCGCCGGGCGAGAAGATGTGCGGCCAGGGCAGGTCCTCGCCGTCGGCCGGCAGCGGCAGCGCCGCGGCGGGCGCACCGGCGAAGCGGCGGAACGGGTCGGGCCGGGCGTCCCAGTCGAGCGTCTGCGGACCGGCGGCGTAGCGCTCCAGCCGGTGCTTGGTGCGCGCGTGGTAGGCCAGGACAGTGGCTGAGCGTGCGGCCGGCATGGGGGGCTCAGGGCGAAGCGGCCAACCGGCGACGGGCCAGGCGCAGCAGTTCCAGCCCTCGGTCGGCGGCCATGTCGAAGGCGCTGCGGCCGTCCGGCGCGCTCAGGTCCGGCGCCGCCCCTTGCGCCAGCAGCAGGTGCACCATCTCCAGCCGGCCGCTGGCGGCGGCCTGCATGAGGCAGGTGATGTCGTCGTCGTTGGCATGGTCGATCGGCGTGCCGGCCTGGATCAGCCGCAGGATGGTCGCCGGACCGCCGTGCAGGCAGGCGAACCAGAGCGCGTTGTTGCCCTCGTCGTTCACCGCATCGGGCGCAGCGCCATCGGCCAGCAAGGCCTCGACCACCTCATGCTCGCCATGCCATGCGGCCCGCATCAGCGGCGTGTCGCCGTTGTCGCGGCGCGCCTGCGGGCCGGGAAAGTCCTGCTGTGCCAGCCAGGTCGCGAGTTCGGCATGCGACTGCGGCGGCATCGCGGTGTTGGCCGCCTCGCGCCATGCGGCGGTGCGGCGCACGGCGCGAGAAGTGCCGGCGGACGCAGCCACGGCCAGGCGTCGATGCAGGGCGTTCATGGCCGGTACCGCGCTCAAACCGGACGGTTCTCGTTGGGGTTGCGCACCGGGCCCATCAGTTCCAGACCCTCGGCGTAGGTGATGGTGTCGAAGGTGACGTCGAACTTGATCGCCGCATCGGCCACCGCATCGAGCTTGCCGGCGGTGTCCTTCTTCTTGAGTTCGTTCTTCTCCAGGTACAGCAGCGTCAGCAGTTCGTTGTAGACCGTGCTCTCGTCGATCGGCAGCACGTAGAACAGGGCGCCCTTGTAGGGCACCTGGTACTTCTTGCTCAGGTCGATGTTGTTGCAGAACAGAAAGTACTTGCCGCCTGCGCTGAGCGTCTCGCCCAGCACCTCGGCCACATCCTTCAGGTGCTCGAAGCTCAGCAGGTAGCCCGCGAAGAAGGGCAGGTGCCGGTCGCCGGTGGTCCCGATGGCCATCACCTGGTCGCACGTGAGTTCCGGCGGGCGTGCCTCGTCGGCCAGCTTGGGCGCAAAGCGCAGCGCCAGTTCGCCGCGAAAGCCGAAACGGCCGAACTTGCCGGTGGGCGCCTTCAACACGGGGTTCAGCAGCCGCCCCTCCTTCTCGAGCCGGGCAAACGCGGTGTCGTCGAGTTCCTTGCGGTCCAGCGTGGCATTCATGAAGATTCCTTGGTGGTGATGGATACAGAAGAAGCGGAAGCGGGGGGCGGCGCCGTGTTGCGCATCCAGTCGGCCGTCTTGAAGAAGGCGGCCATGAGTTCGTCTCGCAGCGCGGGCGCGGCGCCGCCGTCCAGCAGCGCGGCCTGCATGCAGGCCAGCCAGGCATCGCGTTCGTCCGTGCCGATGGCGAAGCCCGCATGGCGCATGCGCAGGCGGGGGYGGCCACGGCGGGCCGAATACGCCTTGGGGCCGCCGAGCCACTCGCACAGGTAGAGCACGAGCACGGCCTTGGTCGAGGCAAGGTCCGGCGCATGCATGGCACGTATGCCGCGCGCATCGGGCCGCGTGTCCATGTGGCGATAGAAAGAGTCGACCAGCTGCACGACACCGGCCCGGCCGCCGAGCATGTCGAAGTGCGGGGGGCGCTGGAGCAGCGGCAGGGTGTTGTTCGCGGCGGCGTTCATGTGCTGTCTCCTGCAACGAACGTACCAGGGGATGTCGGCCTGCGGCGCACTGCAAACCCGACACAAAGCGGCCCCGCGTGTTGCATGGCAGGTCTTTTTTCCGACGCGCCGTGCAGCGTTTGTCGCGAAGCGAACAATGTGCGCCGACCGGCATTGCGGTGTGCGCCGAACACCTGTTTTCCCTCTGTGGAAGGGCATGGCAAGAGCCCTGCCGAAGGAGCTGAAACAGCATGGCATGGAAGCTGCGAAGAAGGGTCTGCGCGGACACAGGTCCGGCCGATGCGTGACCCCACAGAAGAAGACCAACAGGCACGACAGGCTGACATGGGCGCGGCTACGCAACCTTGTTTTTCAACCCTTCCTGAATGGAGTACTGCTATGGCCAAACTTCGGCAAATCGCCTTCTACGGCAAAGGCGGCATCGGCAAATCGACGACTTCCCAGAACACCCTCGCGGCGTTGACGGAACTCGGCCAGAAGATCCTCATCGTCGGCTGCGACCCCAAGGCCGACTCGACCCGGCTGATCCTGCACGCGAAGGCACAGGACACCATCCTCTCGCTGGCCGCGGAAGCCGGTTCGGTGGAGGACCTGGAGCTGGAAGACGTCATGAAGATCGGCTATCGCGACATCCGTTGCGTCGAGTCCGGCGGTCCGGAGCCGGGCGTCGGCTGCGCCGGCCGCGGCGTGATCACCTCGATCAACTTCCTCGAGGAGAACGGCGCCTATGACGGCGTGGACTACGTGTCCTACGACGTGCTCGGCGACGTGGTGTGCGGCGGCTTCGCCATGCCCATCCGCGAGAACAAGGCGCAAGAGATCTACATCGTGATGTCCGGCGAGATGATGGCCATGTACGCGGCCAACAACATCTCCAAGGGCATTCTGAAGTACGCCAACTCGGGCGGCGTTCGCCTGGGCGGGCTGGTGTGCAACGAACGCCAGACCGACAAGGAACTCGAACTCGCCGATGCGCTGTCCAAGATGCTGGGCTCGCGGCTCATCCATTTCGTGCCGCGCGACAACATCGTGCAGCACGCGGAACTGCGCCGCATGACGGTGATCGAGTTCGCGCCGGAATCCAAGCAGGCCGCCGAATACCGCACGCTCGCCACCAAGATCCACGACAACGCGGGCAACGGCACGATCCCGACCCCGATCACGATGGACCAGCTCGAAGACCTGCTCATGGAGCACGGGATCATGAAGCAGGTCGACGAGTCCCAGGTCGGCAAGACCGCCGAAGAACTGGCCGCCGCGGCCTGACGCCGACCCGGGCCCGCTGCCGCTTGACGCCATGAGCGTCCGCCGCTGCGGGTCCGTACCGCCCCCACCCACCCTACGGAGCATCCCCATGACCGCCACGGTTGAAGAACGCAAGGCCGCGAACAAGGCCCTGATCGATGAAGTGCTGAAGGCCTATCCCGAAAAGATGGCCAAGCGGCGCGCCAAGCACCTCGGAACCTTCGAAGAAGGCAAGCCCGATTGCGGCGTCAAGTCCAACATCAAGTCGCTGCCGGGCGTCATGACCATCCGCGGCTGCGCCTACGCCGGCAGCAAGGGCGTCGTCTGGGGCCCGATCAAGGACATGATCCACATCAGCCACGGCCCGGTCGGCTGCGGCCAGTATTCGTGGGCCGCGCGCCGCAACTACTACATCGGCACCACCGGCATCGACACCTTCGTGACGATGCAGTTCACCTCCGACTTCCAGGAGAAGGACATCGTCTTCGGCGGCGACAAGAAGCTCGACAAGATCATCGACGAGATCCAGGAGCTGTTCCCGCTGAACAAGGGCATTTCGATCCAGAGCGAATGCCCGATCGGGCTGATCGGCGACGACATCGAGGCCGTGTCGAAGAAGAAGGCCAAGCAGTACGAAGGCCACACCATCGTGCCGGTGCGCTGCGAGGGCTTCCGCGGCGTCAGCCAGTCGCTCGGCCACCACCTGGCCAATGACGCGATCCGCGACTGGGTGTTCGACAAGGTCGATCCGAACAAGCGCCCCGACTTCGAATCCACGCCCTACGACGTGGCCATCATCGGCGATTACAACATCGGCGGCGACGCCTGGTCCAGCCGCATCCTGCTGGAGGAAATCGGCCTGCGCGTGATCGCGCAGTGGTCGGGCGACGGCTCCATCGCCGAGTTGGAGAACACGCCCAAGGCCAAGCTCAACGTGCTGCATTGCTATCGCTCGATGAACTACATCAGCCGCCACATGGAAGAGAAGTACGGCATTCCATGGGTCGAATACAACTTCTTCGGTCCCACCATGATCGAGAAGAGCCTGCGCGAGATCGCCAGCCACTTCGACGACACCATCAAGGCCAACGCCGAGCGCGTGATCGAGAAGTACCGTCCGCTGATGGATGCGGTGATCGCGCGCTTCAAGCCGCGCCTGCAGGGCAAGAAGGTGATGCTGTTCGTCGGCGGCCTGCGCCCGCGCCACGTCATCGGTGCCTACGAGGACCTGGGCATGGACGTTGTCGGCACCGGCTACGAGTTCGGCCACAACGACGATTACCAGCGCACCACCCACTATGTGAAGGACGGCACGCTGATCTATGACGACGTCACCGGCTACGAGTTCGAGAAGTTCGTCGAACAGGTGCAGCCCGACCTGGTCGGCTCCGGCATCAAGGAGAAGTACGTGTTCCAGAAGATGGGCGTGCCGTTCCGCCAGATGCACAGCTGGGACTATTCCGGCCCCTACCACGGCTACGACGGCTTCGCGATCTTCGCGCGCGACATGGACATGGCCATCTCCAGCCCGATCTGGAGCCTGACCAAGGCGCCCTGGAAGAAAGCCGCCTGACACCGGGTGGTCGGTGATCGCCGACCCCCCGATCACCGACCCCTATCGCCTCACAGAAACCCCAAGGAGCCCGCCATGCCCCAATCAGCCGACAAGATCCTCGACCACGAACTGCTGTTCCGTGAGCCCGAGTACCAGGAAATCTTCCGCACGAAGAAGGAACAGTTCGAGTTCAACCATTCCGACGACACCGTCAAGCAGATCGTCGAGTGGACCAAGACCGAGGACTACAAGGAAAAGAACTTCAAGCGCGATTCGCTCACCGTCAATCCGGCCAAGGCCTGCCAGCCGCTGGGCGCCGTGTACGTGGCCAACGGCTTTGCCAGGACGCTGAGCTTCGTGCACGGCTCGCAGGGCTGCGTGGCGTACTACCGCTCGCACTTCTCGCGCCACTTCAAGGAGCCGACCTCCTGCGTGAGTTCGTCGATGACGGAAGACGCCGCGGTGTTCGGCGGCCTGAACAACATGATCGACGGCCTGGCCAATGCCTACAACCTGTACAAGCCCGAGATGATCGCGGTGTCGACCACCTGCATGGCCGAGGTGATCGGCGACGACCTCGACGCCTTCATCAAGAACAGCAAGCAGAAGGGCAGCGTGCCGGACGACTACGACGTGCCCTTCGCGCACACGCCGGCCTTTGTCGGCAGCCACATCACCGGGTACGACAACGCGCTGCTGGGCATCCTGAAGCACTTCTGGGACGGCAAGGCCGGCACGGCCGAAAAGCTGGAGCGCGTGCCCGACGAGAGCATCAACTTCATCGGCGGCTTCGACGGTTTCGTCGTCGGCAACATGAAGGAGATCCGCCGCATCTTCGATCTGTTCGGCGTCAAGGTGAACGTCATCTGCGACCCGTCGGAGAACTGGAACACGCCCACCGACGGCGAGTTCCGCATGTACGAGGGCGGCACCACCAAGGCAGAGGTCGTGGCGGCCCTGCACGCCAAGGCCACCATCGTGTTCCAGGAATACTGCTGCGAGAAGACCAGCAAGTTCATCGCCGAGCACGGCCAGGAGGTGGTGGTGCTGAACGCGCCGATGGGGGTGGCTGGCACCGACGAATTCCTGATGGCGATCTCCCGGCTCACCGGCAAGCCGGTCCCGGCGGCGCTGGAAAAGGAGCGCGGCCAGCTGGTCGACGCCATGGCCGACAGCCAGGCGCATCTGCACGGCAAGCGCTTCGCGCTGTACGGCGACCCCGACCAGATGCTGGGCACCACCCGGTTCCTGCTGGAGCTGGGCGCCGAGCCGGCCCACGTGCTCGCGACCAACGGCACCGACACCTGGGCGAAGAAGGTGCAGGCTCTGTTCGACAGCTCGCCGTACGGCGCCGGCTGCAAGGTCTACCCCAAGCGCGACCTGTGGCACCTGCGCTCGCTGCTGTTCACGGAGCCGGTCGATTTCCTGATCGGCAACACCTACGGCAAGTACCTGGAGCGCGACACCAAGACGCCGCTGGTGCGCATGACCTTCCCGATTTTCGACCGCCACCACTACCACCGCTACCCCACCTGGGGCTACGACGGTGCGATGCGCACGCTGATCATGCTGCTCGACGAGTTCTTCGAGACCCTCGATGCCAACACCATCGTCGCCGCGAAGACCGACTACAGCTACGACATCATCCGCTAAGCGGGGCCCCTCGATTCTTGCCAGGAACCTATCCCATGACAGATGCCGTATGGGTCAAGATGACGCAGGATGGCCGCAAGGTCGAAGTGATCGACGGCTGGGTCTGCCTGGCCGGCGCGCGCGAGACCGACCACCTGGTGCCGCTGCTGGAGCATCCGAACCGGCAGGCCATCGGAAAAGCGGTGCACGGTGCCACGCACATGGCCGGGCGGATTCCGCTCACGCATGCGGAAACCGCCATCGCCCAGGGGGCGATGGCGGCCGCGCAGCGCGCGTTCGACCCCAGCCCGGCCGCGATCACCCAGCGCATCCGCCACGCGATCTGGGCCAAGGCCCATGCGGAAGGCGTGGAATGACAGACCACTCAACCAAGGAGAGTGACCATGGTTCGCTGTGATGGCAGCCGCAACGGCTACCAACTGCTGTGCAACGGCAGCCTCTACCGGTGCGCCTGCGGTCACGTCGGCTGCATGCAAAGCAGGGACGCGCTGTGCAGCAAGCAGGGCTTCTCGGTGCTCGGCAAGTGCACCGCCTGCGGCGAGGTGGGCAGGGCCACGCTGCTGGCGCCGGAGGCCGTCGGTTTCCGGCGCACCCTGATGCAAGACCCGCAGAGCGCCTGAGACAGCGCGGGAACCGGCCGTGATCTTCGTGGTGGAACTTCCGCAACAAGGCGACCCGCGTGCCTGGTTCGCTTATGACGACGAGGACTTCGCGCGCAAGGTGGCGGCCTCCGATCCGCTCGACCCCTGGGAGATCCACGACGAGCTGACGGCACGCGACCTGCTGGAAGCCGCGGGGCATGCCGGGCCCGACGACGATGCGCGGGAACGTTCGCCGGCCCTCTGCGCGCTGGGCGACGCGCACGGCTGGGACACGCCGCTCTACCGCGCCGATCACCTGCTCGGCCGTGGCGTGCTGCGCACCGAGCCGGTGGCCGAACGCGACGCGCTGGCCGCTGCGCTCGCCGCGCGCGGCGGGCAGAGCTGCATCTACTGGAACGACCGCGAGGCGATCGGTGCGTTCGAAGGGGCCGATCCGCGGCTGGCGGGCGAGGCCCGTTGGTGGGCGCGGCGCGCCCTCTACGAGCAGCTCATTGCGCTCGAAGTGCTGGCGGACGACAACTGAATCCGGAACGAGCGAGGCCATGAAGCCGGGCATCGAGCGCTCGCATGCCCACCGGCTCGCCGCCTGAGGAGACCTTCGATGCTGTCCCGGATGCAATGCGACATCGTGTGCGGCTGCGCCGACGCCATCCAGGTGTTGACGGCCGAGATGCGGGACGACAGCGAGCTGTTCGCCAGCCCGAACACGCTGGCCGGCGTGGAGCTGTCGCTGCTCGCCATCGCGCAGACGCTGGACCACCTGGCGCCGGCCCTGCGCGGCCGCCTTGCATGGATCGACTGGAACGGCTGGCAAGCCTTGCGCCGTCTGCTGGAGCACGACGTCCAGCCGCGCCGCGAGCAGGTCTGGTACGGCATCCGGTCGCTGGTGCCGGCCACCGTGCACCTGATCGGCCAGCTGCGCCGCCACGAGCCGGTGTGGTTCGAGATTGCGTATTGAAAGATCGGGCGCGTCGCTGCGCGTGGCGCACCGTCGTGTGTCGCAAGGCCTTTGTCGCATTCCGTTCAAACCCGCCAGCAGGGTGGCGCCCGGCGCGCCAAAAGACCGCCAAACCGGCGATAAATCGCCCCCGAACGGCCTCCCGGACGCTGGCACCAAACCTGCAATGAGAGCCTCATCCACCTGTCGGGAGTCTTCCATGTCAGTCTCGCTGAAAGCCAAGATCGCCGAAGTATTCGATGAGCCCGGCTGCGACAAGAACCAGGGCAAGAGCGAGAAGGAACGCAAGAAGGGCTGCACCAAGCAGCTCTCGCCGGGCGCCGCGGCCGGCGGCTGCGCCTTCGACGGTGCCAAGATCGCGCTGCAGCCGATCGTGGATGTTGCGCACCTCGTGCACGGGCCGATCGCCTGCGAAGGCAACTCCTGGGACAACCGGCATTCGGCGTCCTCCGGTTCGCAGCTCTACCGCACCGGATTCACGACCGACATCAACGAGCTCGACGTGGTCTACGGCGGCGAGAAGCGTCTCTTCAAGAGCGTGCGCGAAATCATCGAGAAGTACGATCCGCCGGCCGTCTTCGTCTACCAGACCTGCGTGACCGCGCTGATCGGCGACGACATCGAGGCGGTGTGCCAGCGTGCGTCGGAGAAGTTCGGCAAGCCGGTGATCCCGGTGAACTCGCCCGGCTTCGCCGGCCCGAAGAACCTGGGCAACAAGCTCGGCGGCGAGGCCATCCTGGACTACGTGATCGGCACGCGCGAGCCGGCGTACACGACGCCCTACGACATCAACATCATCGGCGAATACAACCTGTCCGGAGAACTCTGGCAAGCCAAACCGCTGCTCGACGCGCTGGGCATCCGCATCCTCTCGTGCATCTCGGGCGACGGCCGCTACAACGAGGTCGCGAGCGCGCACCGGGCCAAGGTGAACATGATGGTCTGCTCCAAGTCGATGATCAACATCGCGACGAAGATGCAGCAGCGCTGGGGCATCCCGTACTTCGAGGGTTCGTTCTACGGCATCGGCGACATGAGCGACACGCTGCGCCAGATCTCGCGGCTGCTGGTGGCGCAGGGCGCGCCCGCCGAGCTGCAGGAGCGCACCGAGCGGTTGATCGAGGTGGAAGAAGCGCGCGCCTGGAAGCGCATCGCGCACTACAAGCAGCGCCTGGCCGGCAAGCGGGTTCTGCTGATCACCGGCGGCGTGAAGTCCTGGTCGGTGGTCGCGGCGCTGCAGGAGGCGGGCCTGGAAGTCGTCGGCACCAGCGTCAAGAAGAGCACCAAGGAAGACAAGGAAAAGATCAAGGAGATCATGGGCGACGACGCCCACATGATCGACGACATGACGCCGCGCGAGATGTTCAACATGCTCAAGGACGCCAAGGCCGACATCATGCTGTCGGGCGGCCGCTCGCAGTTCGTCGCGCTGAAGGCGCGCATGCCCTGGCTGGACATCAACCAGGAGCGCCACCATCCCTACGGCGGCTACGAAGGCATGGTCGAGCTGGTGCACGAGATCGATCGCGCGATCTTCAATCCGGTGTGGCAGCAGGTGCGCATCCCTGCGCCCTGGGGCGACGACGGCGAGACGCTGGGCGCGGTGCGGGTCGTCGCGCAGCCGAGCGCCGTGGCGCCGGGCATGGGCTTCCTGGCCGACGTCGCCCGCCGGGCCATGGGCCTGGAGCCCGACGAAGTTCCGGCCTGAGCAGGACGCAAGCGGGAGCGAAACAGCATGGCCAGCGTCGTCGAATCCAGGAAAGCCTGTGCGGTCAATCCGCTCAAGATGAGCCAGCCGCTGGGCGCGAGTTTCGCGTTCATGGGGCTCGATGCCTGCATGCCGGTGATGCACGGCTCGCAGGGCTGCACCTCGTTCGCGCTGGTGCTGCTGGTGCGCCATTTCAAGGAAGCGATCCCGCTTCAGACCACGGCGATGAACGAGGTCACGACCATCCTCGGCGGCTACGAGAACATCGAGGCCGCGCTGCTCAACATCCGCAAGCGTGCGGCGCCGAGGATCATCGCGATCTGCTCCACCGGCCTGACCGAGACCAAGGGCGACGACGTGACCGGCTACCTGGCCACGGTGCGCAAGCGCAAGCCCGAGCTGGACGACACCGAGATCCTCTACGTGTCGACGCCCGATTACGTGGGCGGGTTCGAGGACGGCTACAAGCACGCAGTCACCGGCATCGTGCGCGCGCTGGTCAAGCCGCTGCCGGTCGACGCCCGGCAGATCACGCTGCTGCCGGGCAGCCATCTTTCGCCGGGCGACATCGACGAGCTGCGCGAGATCGTCGAGGCCTTCGGCCTGTCGGTCATCGTGCTGCCCGACATATCCGGCTCGCTGGACGGCCACATCGCGCCCGACTGGCGCGGCACGACGATCGGCGGCACGACGCTGGAACAGGTCCGGGCGGCGGGCGCATCGGCGTTCACGATCGCGGTGGGCGAGCAGACGCGCGAGGCCGCCGAGGCGCTGCAGTCGATCGCCGGCACGCCCTTCGAAGTCTTCGAGCGGTTGACGGGCCTCGAGGTCAACGACCGTCTGCTGCAGCGCCTGTCGCAGATCGCCGGACGCCCGGTGCCGGCGAAGTACAGGCGCCAGCGCAGCCAGTTGCTCGACGCGATGCTCGACGGGCACTTCTACACGGGCGGCATCAAGGTCGCCATCGGCGCCGAGCCCGATCTGCTGCTGGCGGTGGGCGGCCTGCTGCACGAGATGGGTGCCGAGCTGCGCTGCTGCGTGAGCACCACCAAGTCGGCGGCGCACGCGCTGCTGCCCGCCGAGCAGGTGGTGCTCGGCGACCTCGAGGACCTGGAGCGCGGCGCGGCCGATTGCGACCTGTTGATCACGCATTCGCATGGCCGCCAGGCTGCCGAGCGCCTCGACAAGCCCCTGCTGCGCATCGGATTCCCGGTGTTCGACCGCATCGGCAACGCGCACCGCCGCCACGTCGGCTATCGCGGAACGATGAACCTGATCTTCGAGGTTTCCAACCTGATGATGGAACGCATCGCCCATCACCACGCCGGCGACTGGCCGCTCACGCCCGAGGCGCGCCGCGCCGCCGCGGCCGCGAGCCGCGCGGACGCCGTCGAGAGCACCATCGCCGCAGCCAGCGCCTGAACCAAGCAACCAGGAGTTCCCATGAAAATCGCCTTCGCCACCCAGGACAAGGAGCGCGTGGATGCGCACTTCGGCTGGGCCAAAGCCATCGTGGTCTACGAGGTCACGGCCGACGGCCACCGTTTCGTCGAGAGCTTCGACTTCGGCGGCAAGCTGGAGGAGGACGGCGACGAGGACAAGCTGGCACCCAAGCTCGAGGCCATCAAGGACTGCGCCATTCTTTATGTCGCCGCCATCGGCGGCTCCGGCGCCGCGCGCGTGGTGGCACTGAAGATCCATCCGATCAAGGTGCCGCAGCCCGAGCCGATCGCCGAGATCCTGGACAAGCTCCAGGAGGTTTTCAAGGGCACGCCGCCTCCGTGGCTGCGCAAGGCACTCGCCAGGGACGGCGAGCGCTCATTCGATTTCGAAGACGACGAGGTTCCACATGGCTGAACAAGCAATCATCGAGGCGACAACGGGCGACGAAGCCCATCTCGCCAGCCCGTTCGTGCAGCAGCTGGTCAAGCAGCTGCGTGCGCAGGACACGCACGGCGCGTGGGAGGGCAAGAGCGACATGCAGTTGCTCAAGCCCTACGTCCACACGCCCGAGGAGCGCCGCGCGATCCCCATCATGGGCGATCCCGATCCGGAGATATTGTGGCGCCTGGAGATTTTCTACAACGCGATCGCCGTGGCGATCGAGCGGGAGACCGGCCAGATGGTCTCGCCGATGATGAAGATGAGCCACGAAGGCTTTGGTCGCCTGGTGCTGATCGCCGGCCGGCTGGTGGTGGTCAACAAGCAGCTGCGCGACGTCCACCGCTTCGGCTTCTCCTCGCTGGCCAAGCTGTCGGAAGCCGGCACCAAGTTCTTCGACGAGGCCGTCGCGATGATCCGCGAGTACCCGGCCGTCGCGCAGTACGGAGCCTGAATATGGAAAGTCCTGAAGAGCTCAAGGCGCGCCTGAAGAAACTCAATGCACAGGCCACGCAGGCCAAGATGGATTTGCACGACCTGTCGGAAGAGTTGCCGACCCACTGGGAGCAGATCCTCGCGGTCGCGCAGCGCTGCCACGACACCCACGCCGCCTTGATGGCGGCACGCAAGCTCCAGGCCGCCGCAGCCTGACGAGACATCCCCCGCACCCGCCAGACAGCCAGCAAGGAACCAGCGATGACGGCCTTCAGTGTCACCCTTCCCAGCGGCGCCACCTGGACGCCGACCTTCGTCGCCTCGCTGGACGAGGACAAGTGCATCGGCTGCGGCCGCTGCTTCAAGGTTTGCCCGCGCGGCGTGCTCGAACTGGTCGGACTCGACGAGGACGGCGAGCACATCCGCCTCGAAGGCGACGAGGACGAAGACGAGGAATACGAAAAGAAGGTCATGACGATCGCCCACCAGGAGCTGTGCATCGGCTGCACGGCCTGCGCGAAGATCTGTCCGAAGAAGTGCTACACGCACGCTGCCGCATCGGTGTGACCATGGGCGTGCGTGCGATGCTGATGTCCTGCGCCGCGGATGCGGGGGACCCGGCGGCGCTGGCGCTGGCCGGCGTCATCTCGGCGGCCTTCGAGCGCCATGGCCGCGGCCTGCTGCCGATGCCGGGGCTGGACGCCGCCACCACGCGCGCCCTGTTCCTGCGCTGGTTCCCTGGCGCCGATGAAGCACTCGGCCTCGACTGGACGGCGCTCGCCGGGGCCGGGCGCGAGGAGCCGCGCCGCGACGAGATCGAAGACCTGGTCGGCCTGCTGCGCGACCATGTCGACGTCGGCGCCGGCCCGGCCGCGGCGTCGGACGCCGTCGCGCATGCCCTCGCTTGCGCCAGCCTCGGCGACAACCATCTGTGGCAGGACCTGCACCTGCCTTCGCGCCGCGAACTCTCCGCGTTGATTGGTCGGTGGTTCCCGCGTCTTGCGGCCCGCAACACGCACGACATGAAGTGGAAGAAGTTCTTCTACAAGCAGCTGTGCGAGCGCGAGGCACTGTTCATCTGCAAGGCCCCGAGCTGCGGCGTGTGCACCGACCATGGCGTGTGCTTCGGCTCCGAAGAGGCGCCCGCCCTCCTGCTGCCGGACTGACGCCGCGGGCATGGCGATTGCAATGGAGAGTCCATCGCTATGCATGTCACTGCATAGCCGACAAACCGGACGACAGAACCGACGCTGTACTACAGCGAGCGCCACACCCGGCTTCAGGCCGCCGCCGGCCTGCCGTTGCTGCTGGACGAAGAGGGCCGCGAGGTCTGGCTGGTGCAGCTCTGGCATGCCTTCGACGACGCGGGCTTTCCCCCGGCGGTGCGGGCGGACTTCTGGAACTGGGCCGAACCGCTTTCCATTTATCTGCTGGCCCTCCAGGCGCGCCGGCGCGAGCTCACGCGCTATGCGTACGACACGGTGCGCAGCTGGTTTCCCGCGCGGGCGTCCCGCATCGCCGGCGCGTCTCGCGGCCGCGCAACGCCGTGATTGCGACGGGGCTCTCGCCATGAATTCCCCTGCCTTCCATGCGGCTCGCGCGCAGGCGCACATCGCGGGTCTGCAGCACGAACTGGAGGCCCTGGCCCTGTTCATGCAGGCCTGCATATTGCGGTGAATGACGCTATGTAGCCCGCTACGTAAGGAATGTCGCAATGATGTCGGACTCGCTACACAGCTTCGACGCTTCGCCGTTGATTTTGTCGCTCCAGGTGGCCGCAGTGGCCACGGTGCTCGCGCTGCTGGCCGGCCTGGCACTGGGCTGGATATTCGCGCGCCATTCCTTCCCGGGCAGTTCCGTTCTCGAGGCGGCCTGCATGTTGCCGCTGGTCCTGCCGCCGACCGTCATCGGCTATGGCATCCTGCTCCTGGCCGGCCGGCGCAGCGCGCTCGGCGGCTGGCTGCGAGATCACTTCGACTACACGATCATTTTCAACTGGCACGGCGCGGTCATCGCGTCCGCGGTGGTCGCGCTGCCCCTCGTGCTGAAGTCGGCCGGGGCCGCCTTCACGGGCGTCGACCGCACCCTGGAAGCCGCTGCGCGCACCTTGCGGCAAACACCCTGGAGCGTGTTCGTGCGCGTCACGCTGCCGCTCGCCTGGCCCGGCATCCTGGCCGGCACGCTGCTGGCCTTCGCCCGCGCCATGGGCGAGTTCGGCGCTTCGCTGATGGTGGCCGGATCGATCCCCCACCAGACCCAGACGCTTTCGATGGCGATCTACGACGCGGTGCAGGCCGGGCAGGACCAGACGGCCATGGCACTTGTGATCGTCACTTCCGCCATCTCGATCGCCGTGCTGGTCGCTTCCGCTCGTTTTCTTTCCCTTCGCTGACCCTCCAGGAGTTTCACAGATGCGTTCCATCCGTTTCCTCGCAGTCGTCGCAGTGGTCGTTGCGGCCGCGTTGCCACCATCGGCCGCTGCGCAGCAACTCACCGTCTCGGCCGCGGCGAGTCTGACCCATGCATTCCAGGAGCTCGGCCCGAAGTTCGAGGCCGGCAAGCCCGGCGTGACGCTGCGCTTCAATTTCGCCGCCTCCGGCGTGCTGCTCCAGCAGGTCGCACAGGGCGCGCCGGTGGATGTGTTCGCGAGCGCGGACCAGGTCACCGTCACGCGCGGCATCGAGCAAGAGCTCTTCGACGCGGACAGCAAGCGGGACTTCGCGCTCAACAGCGTGGTGCTGGTGACCCCTGCGCAGGGTGCGCCGGAGATCCGGTCGCTGGCGGATCTGGCATCGCCCGGCGTGAAGCGCATCGCGATCGGCAAGACCGCCACCGTGCCCGTGGGCCGATACACCAGGGAGGCGCTCGACGCGGCCGGACTCTGGCCGGTGCTCGAACCGAAATTCGTCTACGCCGACACCGTGCGCCAAGTGCTGGACTACGTTGCGCGCGGCGAGGCGGAGGCGGGCTTCGTCTATCGCACCGACGCGGCGATCGGCGGCGACAAGGTGAGGGTGGTGCTCATCGCGGGGGGCCACACGCCCGTGAGCTATCCGGTGATCGTGGTCAGCGAGAGCCGCAACAAGGCCATCGCCAAAGATTTCATCGCCTTCCTGTCCACGCCACCGGCCCTCGATGTCTTGGCCAGATTCGGCTTCGGGCAGCCCTGAGCAGGGAGAGCCCGCGTGATGATCGATATCGATCTCCAGGCCTCGGTGAGCGACGGCGCACGCCGATTCGACCTGGCCGTATGCTTTGCCTGCGAGGCCCCCGTGGTCGCGCTGTACGGACCGTCCGGCGCGGGAAAATCGCTCACGCTGCAGGCGATCGCCGGGCTTCAGCGGCCAGTGGCCGGGCATGTACGCATCGGCGGCCGGACGTTGTTCGATGCAAGTCTCGGCATCGATCTGGCGGTGGCCGAGCGGCGCGTCGGCTACCTGTTCCAGCACTATGCGCTGTTCCCGCACCTCAGCGTTTGGGAGAACGTGAGCTTCGGGCTCAAGAACTGGTGGCATCGGCGCCTGTCTCCGCGCGACGCCGAACGGGTCGACGGATTGCTGGAGAGCTTCGGCCTGAGCGCCTTCGCGCGCAGCCGGCCGTCCGCGCTGTCCGGTGGCCAGCAGCAGCGGGTGGCGCTGGCCCGCGCCCTGGCTTGCGAGCCTTCGGTGCTGCTGCTGGACGAGCCCTTCGCGGCGCTGAATCCGATGCTTCGGCAGGAGCTTCGTCGCGAACTGGCGCAGGTCTGTGCACGCCGGCGCGTGCCGGTGGTGATGATCACGCACGACATCGACGACGTACTGGCGCTGGCCGACGTCACCTTCGTGATCGAGGGCGGGCGGGCCGTGCGCGAAGTCGATGTCCGCCGCGGCGCCGGACGCGAATTGACTCAGCGCTTGCTTGTGCCCGGGTGGGACAAGCCAGCGGTCACCGCCGCCGAAGGGGCGGTGCGGGGATGGCTGGGAGCGCCGGTCCATGGCTGACGCGACGCTGCTGTCGGGCGAGCTGAAGCTGGCGGGACGGCTCGATGCGCGCTTCTTCGCGCTGCTCGAGGCGATCGACAACACCGGCTCGATCAACCGTGCGGCGAGCACCGCCGGCTACAGCTACAAGGGCGCCTGGCTCCTGCTCGAGACGGCTGAGAACCTGGCCAGCGAACCCCTGCTCGAAAGCGCGATCGGCGGCAAGGGGGGCGGTGGCACCCGGCTGACACGCGCGGCCCGCGATCTTCTGGCGGCCTGGCGCATCGTGCAGGCGGCTCATCTCGGCTTCCTGCGCACGCAGGAGAGCTGGCTCACCCAACAGCCGGCATTGGCCGGCCTTCTCAGGAGGATTTCCATGAAGACCACAGCCCGCAACCAGTTCGCCGGCACCATCGCGGCCGTCGAGTCAGGCCCGGTCACGACCCAGGCGACGCTCGCGATCGCCGGTGGGCACGAAATCGTCGCGACCCTGACGACGGCCGCTGCCCAGAAGCTCGGGCTTGCAGTGGGCCAGGAAGCCATTGCGCTGATCAAGTCCTCGGCCGTCGTGCTGGTGACGGATTTCGCCGGCTATGTGCTGTCGGCCCGCAATCAGTTCGCCGGCACCATCTCGCGCGTTGAGCGGGGTGCGGTGTCATCGCTGGTGATCGTCACCCTTCCGGGTGGCGGCAACCTGGCGGCCAGTGTGACCAACGATGCGGTCGATGCGTTGGGCCTGGCCATCGGGCAAGCCGCGACGGCGGTATTCAAGGCGTATGCGGTGATGCTGGCCACGGCCGCATGATCTGATTGGCGCAGCGGACGCCATGGGTCTGCACGAAGCCTTGCGACAAGGGGTATTTCAGCGGCCTGCCAAGCGTTCGAGCGTCCGAGTTCGATATTCCCTCGGCCCGAGGCCCGTGTGCCGCTTGAAAAAGCGGCAGAAGTAGGCGGGGTCCTGAAAGCCGAGGTCGAAGGCCAACCTGGACACGGGCGCCGCTACGTGTACGAGCCTGCGGCAGGCTTCGCGCGCAAGCCGGGTATGGATCAAGGACTGGGCGTTCTGCCCCGTCTCATTGCGWACCATCCGGTTGAGCCTTTCGGTCGAGAGTCCCAATTGTTCGGCATAGCGCGAGACGGGCCAGTGCTCGCGRTAGTGCGACTCCAGCAGCACCACCCAACGCGTGTAATGCGCCTGCCGGCCCGCGACGTCTCGCCGTGAGGCCGTTTGCGCATCGCGRCGTGCCACCTRCGCCAGCCGCCAGACGACGGCGCGCGCAAGCCACAAGGGCACCGGGCCATCGAGGCCGTCGGCTGTGTTGCTTTCGGCATGCAGCGCTTCGAACAAGKTTTGCAAGCGCATCACCTCGGGCGAGGAGGCTTCCAGCGTCATGACGCGGGGCGACCCGAAAAGCAGGTGGAGCGCTTCGTCGATGCCGGCCGCATCGCCCTCGGCGAGCAGCATCGCGTCGACGGTCAGGACGAAGCCGTCGCAATCGCGCGAGAAGCGGAAKGCATGGGCGACGGCCGGAGGAATCGTCAGMGCYGCCGGACCCGTACTGCTGCTGCTTGATTCGTCCAACATCGCATCGACGCGGCCGGAGCGCAGCCACAACACCTGATGCAGCCCCTGGTGGACATGCGCATCGATTTCCCAATCGTAGAGCCGGCTGCGCGAATCAATGGATTCGATGTGCAGAAGCGGCATACCGGGGCGGCTTTGCTCTCCGTAGAGCGAGAAGGCCGGCAATCGCGCAGTCTTTCGGCGAGAGGTGGAGCGGCGCAGCGGCGATGAAGCAGGCATGCGCGCAATATACGGCAAAAGTGCAATTGTTCGGGGGCATCTGTCCAAGGTGCGGCTGGCCCTGCCTGCGCACAATTCGAACACGAAGTGCATCCGCTTCGAACCAAAGGAGACACCCATGAAAACTCAGGTCGGCATCATCGGCGGCGGTCCCTCGGGGCTGCTGCTCTCGCAACTTCTTCATCTGCAGGGGATCGACAACGTGGTGCTCGAACAGCACAGCCGCGAATACGTGCTGGGCCGCATTCGCGCCGGCGTGCTGGAACACGGCTTCGCCGCGTTGATGCGCGAGGCGCAGGTCGGCGAGCGCATGGATCGCGAAGGCGAGATCCATCACGGCTTCTACATCGCCCACGACGGCATCAAGGAACGGGTCGACCTGAGCGGCTTGACCGGGGGCAATTCGGTCGTCGTCTATGGCCAGACCGAACTCACGCGCGATCTCTACGAAGGCCGCGACAAGCTCGGCGGTATCGTGATCCACAACGCGCAGGACGTGAAGCCGCACGACCTCGAAAGCGAACACCCCTACCTGACCTACCGCATGGGCGATCAGGTCGAGCGCATCGACTGCGACTACATCATCGGCTGCGATGGCTTCCACGGCGTGAGCCGCAAGTCCATTCCGAAGGACAAGATCACCGAGTTCGAGCGCGTCTACCCCTTCGGGTGGCTGGGGGTGCTCTCGCGCACCCGGCCCGTCTCGCCCGAACTCATCTATGCCAAGCATGATCGCGGCTTTGCGCTGTGCTCGCTGCGTTCGCAGACCCTGAGCCGCTACTACATCCAGGTCCCCTTGACGGACAGCGTCGACGATTGGTCGGACGAGCAGTTCTGGAACGAACTCAGGAAGCGTTTGCCGCAGTCGGTGGCCGCCGAACTCACGACCGGTCCCTCCATCGAGAAGAGCATCGCGCCGCTGCGCTCCTTTGTGGCCGAGCCGATGCGCTACGGTAACTTGTTCCTTGCCGGCGATGCCGCGCACATCGTGCCACCGACCGGCGCACGCGGCCTCAACAGCGCCGCATCCGACATCTACTACCTCTATCACGCAATGGTCGATCACTACAAGAAGCGCGATGACCGCGGCCTCGACACCTATTCGCAGAAGGCGCTGGCTCGGGTCTGGAAGGGTCAGCGTTTCTCGTGGTGGATGACCACCCTGCTTCATCGCTTTCCCGACAGCAGTGCCTTTGACCGGCGCTTGCAGGACACAGACCTCGCCTACCTGTTCTCGTCCCAGAAGGCACTGGGATCCCTGGCTGAGAACTATGTGGGACTGCCGTTCTAGCTAGACATGATGCTCGCCTCGCCGGGGTAGCCTGCCGGTGTCCGTGAGAGCAGGTTGCATGCCGAGGAGTGCTGAGCGTCATGCTGTGACTTGCGTCGTCAGAAACAAGAAGACCGACCATGGAAGAGCGCAGAAAGTTCACATGGGCCTGGACGTCTCATAACGTGCTAGTTCGAGAGAAGGTCGAGGCAAGGCGGCGTTCGTCGCGCAAGCGATGAGATTGGGCGCGACTCAGGTTTGCGCGCGCGTCGATGCAATCCGTTGCACCCACTGCGGCAAGGTTAGATTTCGACGAGGGCCCATAGATGCCGATGATGCGAGTTGCCCTGGTCCCGCGCGCCGCCATCACCGGCTCCGGGCCTACACTGCCCAGACCGATTGATGGCTGCCCCGGCTTGCCCTGGCCGCTGTGGAACACCGCAACGGCGCCAGCGAAGTCCGCGCAGCCGAAAGGCGCCGCAACGCTTGCAAATACCGCTGGAGCTGCGTTCGATCCGCTTGCCTGAGTGCGGGCTTCGCCGCCGATAAGCGGAGCGCACCGAGGGCTGTGACCTTGTCGAACGCGTCGCTCAGGGTCAGGATGGGCACGGTGGACAGCGCGGTGCGCTTTGCGTCACTGGTCGAGCGGAATGAGCTTCGTCGTCGTAAAAGCTCGACCTGGAGATCCTGATGACGCATTCTTGCTTTCCGTTGCAAGGTTGATTCTGATTATCGGAAACAATCAAATCAAAGCCACCGAGGAATTCTCGACCTGGAGACACGAATGGACATCGACAGTTTGATCGCGATCGACACCCACACCCATGCCGAGCTAAGCTGCTGGAACCCATTCGACAACTACGGCGAGGAATACGACCGTGCCGCGGACAAGTACTTCCGTTCGAGCCGGCGCCCAACCATCCAGGAGAGCATCGACTACTACCGGGAACGCAAGATCGGCCTGGTGATGTTCGGCGTCGACAGCGAGTCGAACCTAGGCCGCCGCCGCGTGCCCAACGAGGAGATCGCCGACGCGGCCCAGAAAAACCCCGACATCATGATCGCCTTCGCCAGCATCGATCCGCACAAGGGCAAGATGGGCGCGCGGGAGGCTCGCCGGCTGATCGCGGAGCATGGCGTCAAGGGCTTCAAGTTCCACCCGACGGTGCAGGGCTTCCACCCCTACGACAAGATGGCGTGGCCAATCTACGAGGTCATCAACGAATACGGTCTTCCAGCCGTGTTCCACACGGGCCACAGCGGCATCGGTTCCGGCATGCGCTGCGGCGGAGGTCTTCGCCTGGAGTACAGCAACCCGATGCACCTGGACGACGTGGCGATCGACTTTCCTGACATGCAGATCATCATGGCGCACCCCAGCTTTCCGTGGCAGGACGAGGCCCTCAGCGTGGCCACGCACAAGCCCAACGTGTGGATCGACCTTTCGGGCTGGAGCCCCAAGTACTTCCCAAAGCAGCTGGTGCAGTACGCGAACACGCTGCTGAAGGACCGCATCCTGTTTGCCAGCGACTGGCCCCTGATCTCGCCCGACCGCTGGCTCAAGGACTTTGAGGACGCCGGCTTCAAGCCCGAGGTGACGCCCGGGATCCTGAAGGGCAACGCGATCCGGTTACTAGGGCTTGGCAACAAAGGCGGTAGCGCCGTACCACAGGCGCCCTCCGCCGTACCCGCACCGGGGCAGTCCGCCGCGCCGACCGACAGGCCTACCATCTGATCATGTGAGTCAGCTTGGCTCTGCATGTCGCGCCATCCTCTGCCATCCGTCCTTCCGATGTGAGAGCCACTGGTAGATCGTTGAAAAGCGATTGCTCGAAGTAGGCACCTCCAGGCAACTCCGTCTTATCGAGAAGTGAACTGCACGGCGGATCGACCGGTGGTCCGCTCGATCTGCACGGTTGGGTTGCGAGGCGACCCACGAGCTGACCAAATCGATGCCTGACCTGTTCGGTGGACTCGCGCTGAAAGGCCCGGGGCGCATCTCAACACGTTGCGCAAGTAGTCGACAAACTCAACCGATCCGGGAGATACCAATGAAGACGACCAAGGCTCCGAGCGCGGTGCAACTTGTTCAAAGCAACACACGGCAGAACCCCTGGCCGGAGGGTGCTCGTCGCCCGCGTGGGAGGGCCACTAGGCACAAGAGGCGGTTCCATCACAGACCGTGACTGTTGCAAAGCACGTTCGAGAGCATTCCGCCGTCCACAGGTAGATTTGTCCCCCTGATCCAAGCTGAGCCGTCGGACATCAGAAAAGCGATGACCGGAGCGATGTCCGCGGGCGTGCCGGGTCGGTCCATCGTCTTCATATCCTCTTCCGCGCGGGCGCCAAGCGTCTGGATGAAGTCCTTCAGTATTGGTGTATCGACCGGCCCGGGGCTGACCGAGTTCATTCGAATGCCGCGTGCACGCCACGTCCATCGGTTTTGCATGGTCCAAACGATGAGGGCTTCCTTCGAGAAGAAATAGCTGCGCGCTCCGGCGATTGCGTGGCTTTCGCAGAATGCAGCCACGTCGTCGAACGCCAGGTCCGAACTCGCCAGTATCGCGTCCTTCGCGTCAGCCCATCCCAGGCCTGCGAGAGACGCAAGGTTGACGATAGAAGCACCGTCCGAGAGCTTCGGAACCAACTGGGTCGTCAGGTACTTGAGTCCCACGAGATTGACTTTCACGACCGCCTCAGCCGGCCGGGTCGGCGGCAGGCCCGCAATGTTCGCCAAGCCATTCGCACCACTCGGAAGTGCGGCCACCAGTTCATCGATCGATGACTCGTCCGAAAGGTCGGCCTTGATGAAGCGCCCTACAGGTCGCATCGGTTCGTTGATGTCCACCGAGATGACTTGCGCGCCATGGGATGCGAGAAGTGCCGCGGAAGCAGCGCCGATCCCCGACGCCGCGCCGGTCACGATGATGGTCTTGCCTTGGAGCATGAAAGAGGCCTTTGCGAGCGTTTGATGTGTCATCTGACGCGCGCGCCCTATGGTCGTCATTAGGGCTTGCCCTCACGCGTTAGACGTTTTCACCCAGTGAAAACAACTGCGACGCAGCTTCAGTCAGTCGGGCGACAGCACACATGATCCGCCTCGTTGTCGATCTGTACCTGATCGAGACATCACAAAGAGCTCGTGGAAAGGAAGTGGCACTAGCACTCCCCCAGCCGCCGCCAAGGAGACATCAATGATCGATTCGGTTGACAAGATCGCCGCCGTCGCAACCGGTGGCCCCTCCAGGACTCCATCCAGTGGCGCTCATATGCACGTGATGGAAATGTTCGACCTGACCGGAAAAGTCAGCGTGATCACGGGTGCCGGCAACGGGCTGGGCTATCAGATCGCAGAAGCGATGGCGGAGGCCGGTTCCGACGTCGTGTGCGCCGACATTGACATGAACCGATGCGAGGCCATTGCCGCCCGGGTGCAGGCACTTGGACGCAAGGCGCTGAGCGTGAAGTGCGATGTGACATGCGAAGCCGACGTGGCTGCATTGTTCAAGCTCGCGGACAAGAACTTCGGACGCGTCGACATCGCTTTCGCCAATGCCGGCATCGCCGACGCTGCGCCTCAGCCTTTGCACGACTACCCCACTGAGAACTGGAACGCGGTGCTGGCCGTCAACCTTCAGGGGGTCTTCTTCACAGACCGCGAGGCGCTGAAGATCATGGTGCGCCAAGGCAGCGGCAAGGTCATCAATGTCGCTTCGATGTGGGGACTGGCGGGGGCATCGAGCGTCGCGCCGATCCCGGCCTACAACGCGGCCAAGGGCGCCGTTGTGAATCTGACGCGCGAACTGGCGCTCGAGTACGCGACGCAGAACATCCAGATCAACGCAATCTGCCCGGGGTTCTTTCGGACCCGGTTGGCGGACGGCAAATACGACGATCCCGACTTCGTTGCAGCCGTCACCGCGTTCACGCCGATGTTGCGCGTGGCGGACGCAAGCGAAATCAAGGGCACGGCGTTGTACCTCGCGTCGGCCGCTTCCAGCTTCACCACCGGCCTGATGCTCGTCACCGACGGCGGCTGCATGGCCAAGTAGGCCTGCTTGATTCCGATTTCTTTTTCACTCAGACAAAACCCAGGAGACAAAGTCATGAATGCAGACCTGAACCTCAGCAGCGACAACGAGTCGATGCCCACCCGCCGTACAGTGCTCGGGGCCGGGGGCGCGGTCGGGCTGGCATTGCTGAATCCCGCCTCGGTGTTCGCCCAGGGAGCCGATGCGTCCAGCACGATTCGAATCGGTTTCATCAGCCCGCGCACCGGCGCCCTGGCCGGCTTCGGCGAAGCCGATGGTTTCATTCTTGGGCTCGCGCGCGCAACCCTCAAGGAGGGGCTGACCGTCGGCGGCAAGAAGTACGCGGTCGAGATTCTGGATCGCGACACACAGTCCGATCCGGCCCGGGCCAGCCAGTTGGCGAAGACGCTGATCAACAGCGAGAAGGTCGACCTGATGCTCGCCATCTCGACGCCGGAAACCGTCAACCCCGTATCTGATGCCTGCGAAGCCGCCGGCGTGCCGTGCCTGTCGACGGTGATGCCTTGGGAGGCATGGTATTTCGGCCGCGGCGCCAAGCCCGGCGCGCCCTCGCCATTCAAGTGGACCTACCACTTTTCTTTCGGAGTTGACGAGTTCGCGAAGTGCTACGCCTCTCAGTGGAGCCTGCTGTCCACCAACAAGAAAGTCGGCGCCCTGTACCCGAACGATGCAGACGGAAACGCGATCCGGGCCAGCCTCGCACCGGCGTTGCAGAAGGCCGGATTCACGATCGTCGACGCGGGCCCCTATGAAGACGGCACCACCGACTATTCCGCGCAGATCGCCAAGTTCAAGGCCGAAAAGGTCGAGATCTTCAACACCTTCCCGATCCCACCCGATTTCGCGGCTTTCTGGCGCCAGGCTGCGCAGCAGGGCCTGACGAAACAACTAAAGATCGCGCAGGTGGCCAAGTTCGGGCTCTTCCCCTCCAACGTGGAAGCGCTGGGTCCACTCGGATACAACCTCTCCAGCGCCTGCTACTGGCACAAGACCTTCCCCTACAAGTCGGCGCTGACGGGCATCAGCAGCGTCGATCTCGCCAACAGCTACGAGAAGTCCGCGAACAAGCAGTGGACGCAGCAGCTGGGCGCGACCATGGCGCTCCTGGACGCGGGAGCCGAGGCCCTCAAGACCAGCGGCAATCCGAAGGACAAGGCCTCCGTCGCCAAGGCCTTGAGCACGCTGGTCGTGACCACCATGATCGGCAAGGTCGATTTCACCAAGGGACCCGTACCCAACGTGTCCAATACCTCGATCATCGGCACCCAGTGGGTCAAGGCGCCGGCGGGTTCGAAGTACAAGTTCGACTACGTGATCACGGAGAACGCGACCGATCCGAACGTACCGGTCGGCGCCAAGCTCCTTCCGCTCGCCTGAATCGGAAGGATCCTGCCTCTCATGTCGGCTCAAGACTCGCTGCTGTCCGCGCGTGGAATTCGCAAGCACTACGGTGCGCTGGTCGTGCTCGACGGTGTGGATTTCGACGTCCGGCCAGGGGACGCCATAGGGATCGTCGGGCCCAACGGTGCCGGCAAGACGACGCTGCTGAGCGTTCTTTCTGGCGCCCAGGCCGCCACAGCCGGCAAGATCGAGTTCCGGGACGCGGACGTGTCCTCGCTGGACGCCGCCACGCGATGCCGCCTGGGCATTGCTCGCACGCACCAGGTTCCGCAACCGTTTTCCGGCATGACGGTTTTCGAGAACGTCTTCACGGCGGCGACGCACGGCGGCGGGTTCAAACGCACCGAGGCCTACGATCGCTGCATCGACGCGCTCGACCTGTGCGGCATGACCCAGGTCGCCAACCGCCGCGCAGAGACGCTCGGCCTGCTGGACCGCAAGCGCCTCGAACTCACGCGTGCGCTGGCCACCAATCCACGGGTCCTTCTTCTCGATGAGATCGGCGGTGGACTGACGGACGGCGAGGCGTCCGAACTGGTGCAGACGATCCGTGTGCTGCATGCCCGCAATATCGCCATCGTGTGGATCGAACACATCGTGCATGTCCTCTTGCAGGTGGCGCAGCGGCTGGTCTGCATGGACGCCGGTCGGGTGATCGCCGAGGGCGACCCGAAGGAGGTGCTCGCCAACGCCACGGTCGTCGATGCCTACCTGGGAGGCGGCCAATGAGCTTGCTGAAGATCGAAAGCCTGGTTGCACGGCATGGCCTGCTGACCGCGGTGCAGGGCATCAGCCTCGACATCGAGCAGGGCGAGACACTCGCGCTGGTCGGCGCCAACGGCGCCGGCAAGACGACCCTGCTGCGCACGGTGGCCGGCGTTCATCCGGTGTCCGGCGGCCGCATCGTCTTCGATGGCGAGGACGTCAGCAGCATGCCTGCGCACCGGCGCGCCGCAGCCGGCCTGGCGCTGGTGCCGGAAGGTCGGCGCCTCTTTCCTGCGATGACCGTGGAGGAGAACCTGCTGGTCGCCCGCTCGGCCATGCGCGAGGGCAGGTGGAATCTGGCTACGGTTCTCGAGGCCTTCCCGCAGCTCAAACCCAAACTGAAGGCCGCGGCGGGGACGCTGTCTGGTGGCCAGCAGCAGGCGGTGGCCATCGGCCGCGCGCTGATGACCAATCCACGGGTGCTCCTGCTCGACGAAGTATCGCTGGGCCTCTCGCCCCTGGCTGTGCAGGGGGTCTACGATTCGCTGCACTCCCTCATGGGCATGGGCAGCGAACAAGGCACCACCGTCGTGCTGGTCGAGCAGGACCTGAAGCGAACCTTTCAGGTGGCCGACCGCATCGTCTGCCTGCTCGAGGGCAGGGTCGTCGCCAGCGGACGCACCGACGAAATGACACGCGAGCAAGTCATGGATTGCTACTTCGGCCACCGCGCGCCCGCGGCGCAGGCCACCACCGCTTCGACTGCCACCCCATGATCTGGCTCAATCAAATCACCCAGGGCCTGATGCTCGGCGGCTACTACGCCGTGCTCGCCTGTGGGCTCTCATTCATGTTCGGCGTGATGCGGATCATCAATCTGGCCCATGGCAGCCTGGCCGTGCTCTCCGCCTACATGCTGTACTTCCTGGCCGATCGCTTCGAGGTGCACCCGCTGCTCGGACTCTTGGCCGTGGTTCCGGTGATGGCGCTGCTCGGCTGGGTGCTGCACCGGCTGGTTCTTGAGCGCAGCGCGCGTGCCGGCGCGTTGGTGCCTCTGCTCAGTACCTTCGGACTCGCCAGCGTGCTCGACAACGCGATGTTCGAGGGTTTCGGCGCCGACACCCGCTCGCTGGCACCGTACATCGATTCGCTGAGCTATGACAGCTGGACCTTGCCCGGCGGCATCATCGTCGGCCAGCTCGCCGTGCTGACTCTTGCGGTGGCCATCGCGCTGCTCGGTGGCCTGCACCTCATGTTGGCGCACACCGCGCTCGGGCGCCGCATTCGCGCCGCCGCCCATGACCCCGACACCGCCCAACTCGTGGGCGTGGATGCCAGGTCGGTCTATGCCGCCTCCAGCGCCATCGCGCTGGCGACCGTGGCCATCGCCGGGGGCTTCCTTGCGATGCGCGCGACCTTCGACCCCTACACAGGGCCGCAGCAGCTGATCTTCGCCTTCGAGGCGGTGATCATCGGCGGCGCCGGGTCGCTGTGGGGAACGCTGGTCGGCGGCATCGTCCTGGGCGTCGCACAGAGCATCGGCGCGCAAGTGCATCCGCAGGGTTTCCTCATTGCAGGCCACGTGGTCTTCCTCCTCGTCCTGCTGGCCCGTGTCTATGCCACGGACCGTTTCCGCAGTTTCGTTCGATCGATGCGCCGCCCCGCCAGAAAGGCATGAAATGACTTCGCCGCCTGAAAATTCCCGCGTCAAGCGCTGGACCACGGCTTCCATCCTCACCGTGTCGCTGGTGGTCGCGGCGCAGCTGGTGCTGGCCGTCGGACCGCTGTTCCTGTCGCCCAATCTCGTGGAGCGCCTCACGACCCTGTTCATCTACGGCATCCTCGCGCTGATGTGGAATGCGCTCGCTGGCTATGCGGGACTGCTGTCGGTCGGCCAGCAGGCCTTCTTTGGCCTCGGCGCCTACTTCGCGGTACGGCTGGCCGACTGGGGCGTGAGCCCCTATCCTGCCCTGTTGCTGGCGGCGGCGATCGTCGCCGCCCTGTCGCTGCCGATCTCCTCGCTCATGCTGCGCCTGCGTGGCGGGGAGTTCGCGATCGGGATGTGGGTCGTGGCGGCACTGGCGCATCTGCTGGTGAATCTCGACAACCTGGTGCAGGGCGAGACCGGTACCTCGTTGATCTCATTGCAGGCCTATGGCGCCGACGCGCGGCGCGCCTACACCTACTGGGCGGCGCTGGCCACGATGGCGGCGTTGGCCTGGCTGGTCTTCGTGATGCTGCGCGGCAAGATGGGGACCGCGGCGCAGGCCATCCGCGACAACGAGGAGGCTGCCGGCTCGGTGGGCATTCGCGTCCATCAATCGAAGCGACTGATCTTCGTGCTGTCTGCCTTCGGCTGCGCCGCTGCCGGCGCGCTGTGGCTCGCCACCTCGATCACCTTCCAGCCCAAGACCTATTTCAGCGTGCAATGGACTGCGTACATGATCTTCATGGTGCTGGTCGGCGGAATCGGCACCTACGAGGGGCCGATCCTCGGTGCGGTGCTGTTCTTTACGCTGGAGACCTTGTTCGGCGCAACCGGTGTGATCTATCTCATCGGCCTGGGTGCGACGGCGCTCCTGTTTGCGCTTTTGCTGCCGCGCGGCATCTGGGGCGAGATCGAGCGCCGGCTGGGGGTGCAGTTGCTGCCTGTGGGATATTGGTTGGACTTGCGGGGTCGCCTCCACGACCAGAAAGCCCCACCCGTTGCAGCGCCGAATCCAGTCGCCAAGCCTTGACCCGCCGAGCGCAGTGATGCAGGACGCCTCGATCGACCCATCCCTTGTGCGCTTGAACGACGCGCTGCACGCCTTCGTGAGCTTCGGATCGCTCCGGGAGCCCGCCTCCTCAGGCGCCCTCCAGGCGTGGAGCATCGCCATCAAGGACAACTTCGACATGGCCGGGGAGCTCGTCGGCGTCGGCGCGCCGATGTTCGCAGACAGGCGCGCCACCGGGTCGGCACCCGCTGTTCAGCGCCTTCTGGATGCCGGTGCGCGGATCGCCGGCCGTGCCCAGATGGTCGAACTGGCCTTTGGCGGCTGGGGCATCAACGCGGCGCTCGGTACGCCGCGAAACCCCTGGGACTCGCGCACCGTACGCGTGGCGGGCGGCTCCAGCAGCGGCTCGGCAGTGGCGGTGGCCGCGCGCATGGCGACGGCGGCGCTTGGAAGCGACACAGCAGGATCGATTCGCATGCCTGCGGCGTTGTGCGGCATCACCGGCCTGAAGACCACCCATGGTCTGATCCCGCTCGATGGCGTGTTCCCACTCGCTCCGTCCTATGACAGCGTTGGACCCATGGGCCACAGTGCCGAGGACTGCAGGCGCCTTCTCGAGGTGCTGGCTCGAACGCGGCTGCAGCCGATGGGGGAGCCGCAAGGTTGGCAGATCGCCCGGCTCCCGAGAGCAGACTACCCCGTGGCCGTGGAGCCCGACGTGCAGCAGGCGCTCGAGGATGCAGCCGGAGTGCTGGAGAGCTTGGGAGCAGAGTTGCACGAACGCGCGACGCCCTTCGCACTGGCCGACCTGACGCGGGACGCCGGCATGCTGATTGCCTCCGAAGCCTGGGCAATCCATCGCACGCGACTCGAGAACGACCCTCGTGCATTTGGCGAGGAGATCAGGCGCCGCCTCGACCAGGCGCGCAGCACCGATCCCGTCCAAGTCGCCGCCGCACACCATGCGCGCCGCGAAGCCACCGATAGCTTCGAGCAGTGGTTGCCGGCCGACGAGTTGCTGCTTCTGCCGACGGTGCATTGCAGCGCCCCGTCATTGGATTCGATCGACGAGCGCAGCACGCCGCTTGGCCAGTTCACGCGCTGGGTCAACCACGTCGGCGGCTGTGCGATCAGTCTTCCTGCGGGGTTCGACCGCCACGGCCTGCCTCTGGCCATCCAACTCGTCGGACGAGGCGGGGCCGAAGCCCGCCTGTTGGCTCTGGGCGCCGCCTTCCAGCATGCAACGCATTGGCATCTGCGCATGCCACCACTTGCGTCAGCTTCAGCTCAGTGCGCGGTCTGACCCCCGTCGACCACGAAGGTCTGACCCGTGATGAAGGACGCAGCTGACGAACACAGATGCAGAACGGTTCCTGCTATTTCCTCCGGCTGCGCGGGCCGCCCGATCGGACTGTTCTGCATGAGCTTCGCGGCGAATTTCGGATCGTCGAGCCACCGGTTTGTCATTGGGGTCGCGACGAGCCCGGGCGCGACGGCGTTGACCCTGATGTTGCGTGTCGCATAGTCCAGCGCTGCTGCCTTGGTAAGGCCGACCACGCCGTGTTTGGCAGCGACGTAGGAGGCCATGCCTGGATCAGCAACGACACCGGCGACGGACGCGGTGTTGACGATGGCGCCGCCGCCAGTCTTGAGCATCGTGGCAATTTCGTACTTGAGGCATAGGAACGCCCCACGCAGGTCGACTGCGATGGTGCGATCAAAATCCTCCACGCTCATGTCTGCGAAGTCCGCAGTAGGGGGCAGAAGGCCGGCGTTGTTGAACGCGGCGTCCAGCCTGCCATAGGTCTGCACAGTTGCTTCGACCAACGCGCGAACCGACTCGGGATCGCTGACATCGGTAGGAACGAAACGCGCCTCGCCGCCCGCCGCCACGATGGAGGCAGCGGTGTCGGCGGATCGCTTGTCAATGTCGCCCAGCATCAGTCGGGCGCCTGCGCTCGCGAAGGCGATCGCGGTGGCTCGACCAATTCCGGTACTCGCCCCAGTGACGAGGACAACCTTGCCCTCGAAGGCGCGCTGAGCGGTTGGGCCGCCCGGGTTCCTGGTATCCGTGGTCATTGGGTCGAGTCTCTTTCGTGATGAAACGTTTGCTACACGCGCTTGCGTGCTCAGGCAGTTGCCGCGCTCTTGTCTTTTGTGTACGCCAGAACCTGCTCGACGATCGCATCCGCGAACTCCGCATCGTTGATGTGACAGTCGAACACGCGGGGCACGATGCCCGCCGGCAGGGCCTTCTTCAGCGCTTCCAGGAACACCGGGCACAGGGCCGGGTCATGCAGATAGCCGTCCGGACTGTCGTGGTTCGAGAAGCCCTTCAACGGTACGAAGAACGACACCGGGCCACGCGTCTTCTCCGCATCTTTGATCAGGCCTCCCATGTGCTTGGCCAGCGCCTCAAGCTCGCCGGCTTCGGTGCGCACGGCCGTCAGTGCTTGGTTGTGCATGTGGTAACGCTTGCCAGGAAACTGAGCGCGAGCCTGGTCGACGGGGCCGGCCACCATGAAGTCCGCGTTGCCGGGGGCGAAGATCACCGGAACGCCTTTGCGGATGGCCGACTTCGCTCGGTCCGGACCGGCGCTGCAGAGGCCGTTGTTGAGAAAGTCGTTGATCTCCACCAATGAGGTGTCGACCACCGCCGCGACGTCGCGCTCGCCGACGATCTGATCCATGGCCATGCCGCCTGTACCAAGGGTGTGGAACACCATGACCTCGTAGCCCTTGGCTTCCAGTTGCTTGCGCACGTTGACCGTGCATTTGTCGATCGTGCTCAGCGTCGTCATGGCGATGAGAGGCTTGGGTTCCACGCGTTTCGGCGAGTAGTCCTTCGCCATGGCAGCCGTGGCCAGCGCCGCGTTCCGGAATACATCGCGTGTGATGCTGTTCAGCCCCGCGATGTCGCACACCGGGTTGAACATGTTGATGTCCTTGGCGCCGATGAATGGCTTCGTGAAGCCCGAGGCCATCGTCGACACCATGACCTTGGGTAGACCATACGGGAAAGCGCCCATCACGACCGTGCCAAGCGCGGTTCCCATGGATCCGCCGACTCCGATGATGCCGCTCAGGCCATGTTCCTCGTGGAACTTCAGTGCGCACTTGACGGCGCCTTCGATCATCACGGCCTGGCACTTGCCTTCGTGCTTCAGGTCGCGTACCTCCTGGATCGTCTTGCCGGCTGCGCCAGCCACAGCCTCGGGCGTGATCTCCGCGCTCGAATCGGACGACTCACGGATGCTCGGATCGAGATGGACCACGTCCACGCCTTGCGATTCCAGCACGTCACGAATGTACTTCGCCTCCACCGCCTTGGTGTCGAGCGTGATGATCATCAGTACCTTGGGTTTGCTGCTCATTTCCTGTCTCCTTGTGTCGCGTGACACGGTGAAAATGCGGCGGCCGTCGAGATGCGGCTTTCCGCGGGTTCAAAAAATCTGATGCAGATCGCGTTACGTCGCTTCCGAGGCTTTCATTTGCTCGGCCAGACGCACGAAGAAAGCGATGCTTTTCGGGTTTGCCATCGCATCTGCGCTGGCCACCTTGTCCGGCGCGGCCCCCAACAGGAGCTTGCGCACCGGAACCTCCATCTTCTTGCCGGTGAGCGTTCGCGGGATCTCGGCCACCTGGTAGATTTCGTTGGGGACATGCCTGGCGGAGGCCTTGGTACGGATCTGTTGGACGATGCGTGCCTTCAGGGCATCGTCAAGGACCTCGCCGGGCGCCAGCACCACGAACAACGGCATGAAGGACGGCCGCCCGAGGTATTCCAGGTCGACCACCAGGCTGTCGCGAATCTCCGGCAATTCTTCGACGACCCGGTAGATCTCCGCCGTTCCCATGCGGATGCCATATCGATTGATGGTCGAATCGGAACGGCCGTAGATGACGCAGGTCCCGCGATCCGTGAAGCGAATCCAGTCGCCGTGGCGCCAGAGGCCCGGGTACATCTCGAAATAGCTCTCGCGGTAGCGCCGCTGCTCCGGGTCTCCCCAGAAGTAGATCGGCATGGAGGGCATGGGTTTCGTGATCACGAGTTCGCCCACCTCGTCGATCACTGCGTGTCCGTTGTCGTCGAACGCATAGGCGGCGACACCCAGCTCACGACACTGGATCTCGCCGGCGGTCACAGGGAGGATCGGCGCGCAAGCGACGAAGCCGGAAGCGATGTCGGTTCCGCCGCTGATCGAGGCCAGCCAGAGATCGGGCTTGATCGCGTCATAGACCCAGCGGTAGGCGTCGATCGGCAAAGGCGACCCTGTGGCGTTGATGGCCCGCAGGCTCTTCATGGGGACCAGATCGCGCGGCCGCAGGCCATCCTTCATGCAGTTGATCAGGTAGGCCGCACCGCAGCCCAACAACGTGACTCCTTGTTCATCGATGAAGCGCCACAGCGAGGCCGTTTCGGGCCAGGCCGGATTGCCGTCGTAGAGCACAATGCTCGCCCCCGTCAGCAGCGCACCAAGTTGCAGGTTCCATACGATCCAGCCGGTGCCGCCCAGGAACAGCAGGCGATCGCCTGGGCGCAGGTCGTGCTGCAGCGCCATGGTCTTCAGGTGCGTCAGCACGATGCCGCCCTGGCTGTGCACGATGGCCTTGGGCAGCCCGGTCGTGCCTGACGAATAGACGATCCAGAGGGGGTGATCGAAGGGCAACCGCTCGAAACGCAGTTCGGCATCGGCCGCGACCGAGTCTTGCCAACTCGAGCGATCCCGCCATGCCGGAGGCTTGTGCGACGCGGCCCTGCATATCGGCCCTGCCACATGGATGACGTGGCGAACGGTCGGCAGTTCCAGCAGCAACTCGTCGACCAGTTCGCGGCGGTCGTGGACCTTGCCGTTGTAGCTGTAGCTGTCCACGGCCAGCAGAACCTTTGGCTCGATCTGACGGAACCGATCCAGAACCACGGTAGCGCCCATGTCGGGAGCACAACTGGACCAGATCGCGCCCAGACTGGCGCAGGCCAGGAACGCCACCACGGTCTCGGCCCGATTCGGCATGTACGAGGCCACGCGATCGCCAGGGCCGACACCGAGGCCGCGGAAGCGGGCTGCCAGCGCTGCAGTGTCGCGCCGCATGTCCGCCCACGAGACCTCGTACGTGCCGGTGTCCTCGCTGCGTGCGATGAGCGCGGACCGGTCGTCGCTGGCATGGCGAAAGACATGCTCGGCATAGTTCAACCGCGTGTTCGGGAACCATCGCGCGCCGGGCATGGCGATCGAGCCCAGCACAGGCTCACCGCTGCCATCAGCCTGCACATCGAAGAAGTCCCAGATCGACTGCCAGAAGGCCTCGAGCTCGTCGACCGACCAGCGCCACAACGCGTCGTAGCTGTCGAACTTCAAACCTCTGTCGGCGGCCAGCCACCGCATATAGGCGGCGAGGCGCGTCGGCTCGACCTGGTCAGGCCGAGGTGCCCACAAGACCTCTGCGGGAGCGCTGGCGGTGTCTGTGGCACTCATGTCAGCATCTCCAGGAGCCGATCCACGCCGCTGATCGACAGGTGGGGACGGCTACCCAAGGGCAAACGCTCGAAGTCCTCGGCACTGCTCAATCCCGTGTGGACGCCCACCGAGATCGCTCCGCCGCGCAGGGCCATGGCGTTCTCCAGGCTGATGTCGTCGCCGACGATCGCCATCTGGGCCGGCTTCAGGCCACCCAAACGCCCACTGGCACACACCAGGGCCTGGGCCGACGGCTTGCCGACGACCACCGCCTTCTTTCCCGTGACGCTGCCCACGGCCGCCGCGAGCGCGCCCGAGATTCCCAGCGTGCGGCCCTCTCGACTGGCCACGACAGCTGCCTTGGAGACGGTATAGAACGCCGCGCCGGCCCAGACCGCGCGGCAGGCCGCATCGAGATCGCCGAGCGCGAACTCCGGATGCCAGCCAATCAGGACGGCTTCGGCATCATCGGCGCGCTCGGGAGAGCGCACCACGTCGAAGCCTGCTTCGACCAAGGGCTTCCAGACGCCTTCGCCGCCGAGTACCAGCAGCCGCTTGTAGCGCCGGCGTTGAAAGAGGTCGATCGCCACGCTGACCGGTGTCAGGGTGTGCTTCTCGTCCAGTTCGATACCGATCTGCGTCAGCGCCTGCGAGAGCTGTTGTGGGGTCTTGGTACTCCCGTTCGTGAAGCCGACGTAGGGAAGTCCGCGCTCACGGAGCAATGCGAGCAATTCACGGGCGCCCGGAAGCGCTTGATAACCGCTCAGGCGTTTGTCCGCCAGTGCCAATGTTCCATCGATGTCGAAGACGTATCCGCGCACGCCGGCCAACGTGGGAGCGGTCACCGCGGTCTCCGTCTCCGGTGCAGCGCTCTGATTTTTGTCGCTCATGCAGCACCTCCCGCCGGGGCGGCTGGCCTGCTGGCCCGCAGGTCCAGGAGGAAACCGTCCCGCTCGATGCGCGCATGGCTCACGTCGGGTCTCTTGGAAAGCTCGCTGACGAGGCGCTCCACCGGGCTGGCCACCGCGCTGTAGTGCTGGCGACAGGGACCGGCCGCCACCATGGCATCCACCTGCTCGGCAGGCATCGTGGCACGCAGCAGAAACTCCTCATCGGAGAGCCTGGAGTCGAAACGGCGGCGAAGCTCGGAGAGCTCCGGCATCGCGCTCTGGTTTGCCAGTTCTCGTGCACGGGGCAGCTGCTCGATGCGGTCGCGCACGTTGGGGTCCATCGGTGCGGGCGGCGTGCCGAACCGGCCTATCACATAGCGGATGACCTCGTCTGGCAGGTTGGCATAGCGTTCAGGCGCCAAGACGTTCATCACGGCCTGGGTCCCGACCACTTGAGAGAACGGGGTCACCATGATCGGATAGCCCAGTTCGCGCCGAACGCGCTCGACCTCCTCGTACACCTCCGGCAAGCGATGCTCCTGACGCATCTCTCGCAGTTGTCGACGCATGGTGCCGATCATTCCGCCGGGCAACTGGTGATGGAAGTAGCGCATGTCGTACTCCTGCGGTACGCCCGGCGCGAGGCCCTCGGCGGCGGCCAGCGCAGCGAAGTAGCTGCTGACACGTTCCACTGCCTCCATGTCCAGATCGACGGAGACGCCCTGGCTTCGCAAATTGGCCACCACGTTCTCGATCGCCGGCTGGCTGCTTCCGTTGCCCAGCGGCCGGGAGGCCGTGTGCAGCGTTTCCACGCCGAGGGCGGGTGCCTCGGCATAGGTGAACGGCGCGAGACCAATCGTGCAGTGCGAGTGCAACTCCAGCGGTTTGCCGGCCAGGGCCTTGTGGAGTGCCGGCAGCAACGTCCGGGCGCGCTCCAGGGTCAGCAAACCACCCGGGTCCTTGAGGTAGACGCGCGTGATCGCCGGCACCGCGGCCAACTTGCGCGCGGCGTCGGCGAAATGGGCGTCGTCGTGGATCGGGCTGACCGTGTAGACGACAGCACCCACGATCTCGCGCGCGCCGGCAGCGGCGATGGCGGTCGCGCTGTCGGCGACGGCTTGCATGTTGTTCATGGGATCCATCACCATGAAGCGCTCGATGCCGTTGCGTACCAGCAATTGATACGACAGGTCCATCAGTTCAGGGTGGGCCGTCTCCCACGAGATGAAGCGCATGCCGGTCGACAAGAAGCTCAGGGGCGTGCGCGGCATGCGCGCCTTCATGAGACGGATGCGCTCCCAAGGGTTCTCCTTGTGGAACCGCACCGTCACGGCCATGTGCGTGCTGGTAGCGAAGTCGATCGCGCGATACCCCACGCGGTCGAGATCGGGCGCGATCTCCAGCATCATGCCGGTACGAAGGCCGGTGGCGCCCCACAGGCTCTGGTTGCCGTCTCTCATCGTCGTGTCGATGAAGTCGAGTCGAGTTGAGGTCATCAGGGTGTCCTTTGAGTTAGGCCTGTGCCGCCGGTTGGCGGAAGACGGCGGCGCCGGAGCCCGCCAGGAATCGTCCGAGGAATCCGGTGTCGAAGCCGCCTTCGACAAACTCGGGCGTGGCGAGGACGGCACGGTGCAAGGCGATGTTGTTCAAGACGCCATCGATGCGAACTTCCGACAGGGCGCTTTCGAGGAGCCTCCGGGCTTGTTCGCGGTCTGCACCGGTGGCGATGACCTTGGCGATCATCGAGTCGTAGTACGGAGAGATCATCGCGCCCGCCTCCATGTGGGTGTCCACGCGCAGGTTCGGCCAGGTCGGAAAGTGGACCGCCGTGATTCGGCCCGGCGCGGGCCGAAAGTCATGCGTGGGATCCTCGGCATTGATACGGCATTCGATGGCGTGGCCTGTCAGGCTCACGTCGGCCTGTTTCAGGCGCAACCGATGGCCCTGTGCCACGACAAGCTGCTCGGCCACCAGGTCCAGGCCGCTGATTTGCTCGGTCACCGGATGCTCGACCTGGATGCGCGCGTTCATCTCCAGGAAGTAGAAGCGTTGGCGCGCCACGTCGACCAGGAATTCGATCGTCCCCAGGCTGCGGTAGTTGATGTGCTTGGAGAAGCGAACGGCTGCCGCGTGCAGGTCGCGGCGCATGGCCTCGGTCAGGTTCGGCGCGGGCGCCTCCTCGACCAGCTTCTGGTAGCGGCGCTGGACAGAGCAATCGCGGTCGCCGATGTGGATCACGCTCTCGCCGTCGCCCAGAATCTGTACCTCGACGTGGCGTCCCTGGGTCACGAAGCACTCCACGTACACGCGTCCATCGCCGAAGGCGGCCAGGGCCTCGGAACTCGCGAGATCAAAAAGCGCAGTCAATTCTTCCGGCGTGTTCGCACGCTTCAAACCACGGCCGCCACCCCCGCCCACGGCCTTGATGAGCACGGGATAGCCAATCTGCTCGGCCATCGTGAGCGCGGCAGGCAACGTATCGACCTGCCCGCCAGGGGCAATCGGCACCTCCGCCTGTTCGGCGCAGCGGCGTGCCTCGAGCTTGTTCCCGACCCGCTCGATCTGTTCAGCGGTGGGCCCAATGAAGATCAGGCCGTTCTCTTCGCAGGCTGCGGCGAACTCGGCACGCTCGGAGAGAAATCCGTAGCCCGGATGAACGGCCTGTGCGCCGACGCCGCGCGCGGCCTCGATCAGCGTGCCGATACGCAAGTAGCTGTCGGTCGCGCGCGCCGGTCCGATGCACACCGAGCGATCGGCCAGCCGGGCCCCGACACTGTCGCGATCGGCGGCCGAGACCGCCAGCACCGACTCGATGCCCAGGCGCTTGAGCGTGCGGATGATGCGCACCGCTATCTCGCCGCGATTCGCCACCAAAACCCGGCGGATCGGTCCGTCGATCGCCAGTTCGTCTGCCGTTCTCATGACCGCGCTCACTCTGGGCGAACTCGCATCAGCACCTGGTCGAACTCGACCAGATCACCATCGCGCGCCAACACTTCGACCACTACGCCGACCAAGCCGGCGGAAATCGAGTTCATCAGCTTCATGACCTCGATGATCCCCACGGCGGTGTTCGCGTCGACCCGTCCACCCACGGTGACGAAAGGTTCAGCGCCAGGCTTTGGAGCGCCATAAAAGGTGCCGAGCATCGGCGCACGGATTTCCAGGAGCGAGGGGTCGCTGCTTGGGGTGGGGGCTGGCTGCACAGGTGCTGCGGGCGCGGCTGCGGGTAAAACGCGAGGCAGGGCCACGGGTGCGGCGCTCGACGCCGAAGGGGTGAAATTCGACCCGGCACCATTGCGGCGAAGTGACAGCTTGATGCCCTCGGTTTCAAGTTGCAGCTCGTCGAACTGCGAGCTGTCCAGCAGCTGCAAGAGGCGCTGAACATCTTCGTGGGAAAAACTCATGAACATGACTCCTTGAAGGCGCGGCGCTCGCCGCACAGGTAAGAAGGAGCCATGGCTCGCGGCGGCCGAGGACGGCCGTCGCACGCTTGTCTCCTGTCTTCTTGTTTTCCCGGCCAGTGGTGCTCCGGGGCATGGCGAAAGTATTGGCGCCCATGGGGTTCGCCGGGTAGCATCACGCATCAGCTTTTCTCCTAGTGAAACTTACCGCGTTAGAGACATCGCATGCGCGACTACAAGGTCAAGACAATCAGGGCGCTGGATCGCGGCCTGGAAGTCCTGGCGCACCTGCACCAGGCGCGGGCGGCCAGCCTGCACGATCTCTTCCTCGCCACGGGCTTGCCGAAGGCCACGCTGACCCGGGTGATCTTGACGCTCGAGCGTCGTGGAATGGTCTGGCAACGGCTGGCCGACGGGGCCTACATGGCCAGTCACACCCTGCAGCCGCGCGCGCCTCAGCTCAGCGACGAGAACTACCTGGTGGAGGTCGCGTCGCCGGTCATGGAGCGGTTGTGCAAGAAGGTCAATTGGCCGTCGGTATTGGCGGTCCCGCGGCTTGATTGCATGGAGGTCATCGAAACCAACCGCCCCAAGTCCTACTTCTCGAATGTGCCGGTAGGTCCGATCGGTTTCAGGATCAACATGCTGCGTTCAGCAACGGGACGGGCGTACATCGCGTTCTGCAGCGAGAGCGAGCGCAAGGCCATGATTCAGCGCCTGGCAGCCAGCAACGAGCCGGGCAACTTTATGGCGCGTCAGCCTGCCATGGTGGAGCGCTTGCTCGAAGAAACTCGGCGTCTGGGGTACGGGCACAGGACACCGGATTTTGGCGGCCACTWTGAACAGAGTCGCCGGGAGTGGAACGATGGGAGGGATTCGATCGCGGTGCCAATCTGGGTCAACGACGAAGTGATCGCGGCGATCAACCTGACCTGGATGCACAAGGTTGCCACGGTTCAAGACATGGTCAAGGCGCATTTGCCGCTCCTGACAGCTGCGGCAAGGGACATCTCGATGCGGCTGCTCGCGGAGTGAACAGGCGGACAGAGGGGCAAGGTCACCCTGCCGACGACAACCGAAGCGAGGTCCCATCGCCTTGGTGATGGGCAAGGGCGACCGCGTCCCCACAAGGCTCGGCGCTTCACGAAGCACAAGGCGTCCGTCCACCAAGGACAGCCACTGAACCAACGTCTGCTTGCCGCTGAAGCAGATGTCGACGCTCGCGGCGCGAATGACTGCAGAGGCCGGGACTGCCCGTTCACCAAAACTCGCCGACAGCAGCGTTGGCCAACCGGGCGATCACGCCGAACGGCAGCTGCCAGGCTCGGCCGCGAACTCACGCTCGCGGCCAGGACCGTGAGGTCGTAGCGAAGCCGGGAAGCTGACGTCCGGCAACAGCATGAGAGCCTGGGACCAAGCACGACCCCGTCCACAGCGGTTCACCCTTGCTCCAGCTGCCGCCGTGACCCACGCCAAGTGCCTTGGTCTCTGAAAGGCGGCAAGGCGCACGCCGGGGGTACCTCAGCGATGGCGTATGGTTAAGTAGCGACGGCTCAATTCATGATCGAGGCCGGTAGCACGATATGGCGATGCCTGTAAATCTGAGAGACGTTGTCGAATATCCGGTTCTTGCCTTGATCACGAAAGCTTCGCGGTTCATGGCCCGCTCGCCCTGCTCGGCACCGCCTTCTATCCGGTTCTTGTCCATCGGCTCGCAGCTTCGCTCCGCGCTTCCTCCCCACACTCGGTCGTCCTGATGCAGTTGCGCTTCGCTTCGTTCGCTGTGATCAACTTGCGGGAGGACTTGCACCTCCGGGAGTGCGCCCATGCTGGGCGCACCATGAAAAAGCCCGCCGAAGCGGGCAAGACCTTCTTGCAAGGTCGGAGAGGAAAGAATCATCGTGAACCTTGATCCTGAACAAAGCAAGAAGCACTCGACGCGCCAATGCTGCCGACCAGAACAATTTGCGCCCTGGATCAGATGAGAGAGGATCACGATGGTCAGCGACGGCTACGCAGATTTTGACTATCGAGAATGGGTAGTACGCGTGGAGATCACAAGTGCCGGAGAAGCGTTTTCAGCGCATGCGGATCTCTTCTGGGAGGGACAGCACAAATGCCGGATGGCGTTGTCCTCTTCGCGACTTGATGAGAGGGCCGCAAGGCTCGCCCTGTGCGCGAAAGCTCGGGGCTTCATCGACGACTGGATGTCCCGCACCCACATCGGCGAAACGGGATTCTTGGAACTATAGCGATCCGTTGCAGCGAACACGACGGCCTCCGGCGCTGGTAGAGGAAGCTTCGGTACCCACCCGGACACGGGCGGCTCCTCGATGCCGGAGGCCGGCGTCCATATCGCAAGCCGCTACCTCATTGAGCGTCCGGGCGGCTGAGCGGCAATTTCGGGCCCCAATCACCGCAAGCGCCACCATGGTCGCCGGCCTATTGCTCGCCAGTCGCTTGGGAATCAGGCCTCAAATGTTCAGTCATGTCGGCCTGCGCCAGAGCTCGCTGCCCTGCGGCGATGAAGTCGATGCAGTGCGGATTTGGTGCCTCAGTGCGGAAGGCGCTATAGCCGTTGATGATGGTGATTTCCTGATTCGCAAAGGATATTGCGTTTCCATCTTAAGGTTCAGGGTCCCGGAACCGCCATCAGATCCTTCGAGTTGGTAAGTCTTAACCAGTAGGCCATCGACGATGACGCGTTCGGACGCGCGCAGCGCCCTGAACATGGTTGCTGTGAAAGTGCCCACGATCCTTTTCTCCTCGCCGCCCGACGGACCGGGCGTTGTCCTTGTGGAATGAATGATACGGATCATCTGTTTGTATCGAGCGGCTTGGGCTCACCGTGCCCTTCGGAAGGACCTGCGAGCCTCGCTCGTCGGCCGGAAGGGTAGGGGCATAGTTCCACCTTGCAAGAAGCGCGCCGGCTCATCAATCTGACACCCGTCGAATCGTTCGACGCGGCTCCCGCCGAAAGATCACCATGAAAGTGAGGGCTGGAATGTCAAGGCCCTTCATGGCGGTCGATTGTCAAAACTGAGCGATCAAAGGTCGGGAACCGATGCAAGTCCGAGTCCGTGCCCGGACGAGCTTCTATCCGTGCGGGTCCGTGAACCTGGCACCTCATGCTGCATGCGCGCCAGGCGCGCTGGCAGGTTCCCGCTTGGCGAGGCGCCCCATCTGCAAAACCGGTCACGACCTTCGGCGACAGCCACGAGCAAATTCGAGTTCGTCGACCGCGTCAGATCCTGGTAGCAACGGACGACCAGCGTGTGACCGCCCGAGGGCCCCACGTGCTCGTCTGGGCCCGGGCCGCCTGTTCGTGACATTCGAAAACAACCAAAGCCGGACAGGTGGCGTCGCCCATGCGCTGTCGATACAACAGCCAGTCGGGCCAGCGGCGAGTCGTCGACCTCGGTCAGCGCTTGCGAGTGCGGCCGCTCGGCCACGTCCGGCAGGCGAGCACAGCCGACGACGCCCAGGGCGCGATCAGCCACAGGCCGGCCGACGCCCAGCGGCGCCAGCGTGGCGCGCGCGGAGAGCGAAGCGGCAGCGCCGGATGGCCGTCCTTCGCGGCCGGGTGCTGGGCCCCCCTTGGCCCAGGTGTGTTCATGACGTGTCCCCCACCCTCAGGCCGCCAGGGGCCACGGCTCGGTGCCAAGTGGCAAGACGACCTCGGTCCGCACCCGGTCAGGGGCCTGCACCGGCCCCATGTGGCCCAGGCCGTCGAAGTGCACACGACGACAGATCGGCAGCAACCGCTGGAGCACATCCAGCACCTGCCGCGCCGGCAGGGGCGAACGGCTGCCCCCGAGCAAAGTCACCGGCATTTGCAGCTGGCGGTAGGCCGCCGGGGGCACCCGGTCGGCGAACAGCGCTTCGAACTCGGCGTGCACCTTCGGCATCAGTCTGGCCAGTGCCTGCCGTCGCGCCTCGCTCAGCCGCGCCCAGCTGCCGTCGCCGGACCAGTAATCGACAAACATCTGCGCCGCCCCGTGCAGCACGCCCGACATCACCTGCATCCCGATGCGCCGACCGATGCCGCCGATCCAGTCGGCCGATTCGCGCGTCACCGTGTGGTGCCTCAGCAGCTCGAAGCGCACCGGCTCGTAAAGCGTCAGGCTATGCACGAGTTCAGGCCAGCGCAGCGCGATCTGCAGGGCCACCGCGCCGCCGTAAGAATGGCCCAGCAGGTGCACCCCGGTGCGTGGCAGCAGCGGTGCCAACTGCCGCGCCTCGTCGTCCAGCGACACCGGCTTGCCGGTCGGCCAATGCGCCGCGCCGGCATAGCCAATCAATTCAGGCGTCAGCACCTCGGCGTGCGCCGCCAGGGCCTGCCGATAGGCGTCCCACTGACGCGGAGATGCGGCACTGCTGTGTAGGCAGATCAGTCGCGCGGCGGTGCCGTGCGACGGGTTCAGCAAGCGGGTGGTGGACATGGTGCACTCCTGTGAAGCGGCAAACGGCCGTGCTGCGAAGCATCGACACGGCTGGTATCTCCCGCATGTCGCGATATGCACACTGCGTTGCAAAGGGGTATTCGCTATCGCGGCGTGTATCGGCCTTGTATCCGGGTCGATGCCCTGCACATGCTGGTGATGGTCAGCGACGGTTAGGGCTCTGGTGCAAAGTTTGGCTTGCGGTAGGCTACCGGCCTTTTGAACTGAGGGCGGGTCGATGGCGCAGAGGCTGCAGAGCATGGACGAACTGTTCAAAGGTCGGTACTTCGAGCGCGAGACCATCGTCCTGTGCGTTCGCTGGTACCTGCGCTTCAAGTTGAGCCTGCGTGACCTGGTGGAGATGATGGCCGAGCGCGGCCTGGACTTGGCTCACACGACGATCATGCGCTGGGTGCAACGATTCGTGCCGGAGTTCGAGAAGCGCTGGAATCGATTCGCACGCGCGGCCGGTCGATCCTGGCGCGTCGACGAGACCTATGTGAAGGTCCGTGGCAAGGGTTCTGTCGCAATAAGCCGGTCAAGGCGAGTTGAGGCCGGCAGTTGTCCGGATCAACGGACGGCGAGGCTGTAGAAGTAGTCGGCATTTTGAAAATGCCAGGCCACCGGGGCAGCGCAACTGCCCCTTCTTGACCATGTGCATGGTCTCGATGCCGGCAATCATCCGGGCAGCACAGTCAAAGGACTTGAATCCCATCATCGGTCGGATTCGCCGCTTGATGCTCCGATGGTCCTGCTCGACAAGATTGTTGAGGTACTTGGACTGCCGAAGTTCGATGGTGACGCCGCTATCGGCGATCAGACCCCGCACGGCGGCGGTGTTGGCACCGCTCTTGTCGATCGTGATCTTCTCGGGCACGTCGTGCTGGCCGATCGCGCGCTCGAAGAACCGGCGTGCGGCCGCCACGTCACGGCGCGCGGTCAGCAGGAAGTCAACGGTCTGGCCCAGCCGATCGACGGCTCGGTACAGATACTCCCACTGGCCACCCACGAGCAAGTAGGTCTCGTCGACACGCCACGAGGACCCCACCGGGTGCTTGCGCCGACGAAACACTTTGGCCAGCACCGGCAGCATCTTCAGTGACCAGCGGTGGACGGTTGCGTGGTCGACCAGCACCCCGCGCTCGGCCATCATCTCTTCCAGATTGCACAGGCTCAAAGGGTAGGCCGCGTACCAGCGAAACGCACACCAGCACGATCTCCAGCGGGAAATGCAGCCGCTTGATAACTCCTCGCAGGGTCGATTTTTTAAGTTGAACGTGCAGCGGTACCATCCCCTGATGGTCGCCGACAGGCTTATTGCGACAGAACCAGGCGCCGTGCACCAGCGCCGCGCCGAAGGTCACGAAGTGTCCGGTGACATGGGCGGCGATCACGGCGCACGCAGCAGGCTCAACGCAGTGCTGTTCACGGGCATGTTCATCGGCCGTCGGCCCTGCCGCCAGCGCACTGTTGCTCGCCCAGTGGGGCTAGTCGCATTCACGGCACTCTCCGCAGCTTCGGCGCCTGGTGCACTCGCACTGCGCGTTTGGCCGCGTGCGCTTGAACGAGCGCTACACGGCAGCCAATGAAGACATCAACGCCGCACCGGCGGCACCGCGGTCTCGCGCATCACGGCCTCGGTGGTCCGGTAGCGCTCCGCCATCGCGCGTTCGGCCGGCGTGCTGATCTGCGCCTGCATATAGGCGCCGAGGGCGCGAGCGTGGTTGACGATGAAGCTGCCGGCGTCCAGCCGCGAGGCCTCGTAGGCCTGGAGTGCGGCGGGTACGTCGGGCGTCTGGTCGAGCGCCCGCACCAGCGCCGCCGCATCGCTTCCGGCTTTGGTGACGCCCATGCCGCAATGCGGCCGGGCCACGAAGGCCGCGTCGCCCAGCAGTGCGACCCGGCCGAAGGCCAGGGCCGAACTCTCGAGGTCGAAGATCGGCTGGAAGAACAGGTTCTCGGTCTTCTGCACCACCTCGGCGAACTGCGGTGCCAGCACCTCGTGCGCCGCCTGGCGCGCGGCGGCCAGCACCTCGGGCCGGATCAGCGGCGGTGGGATACCGTCCGGCCAGATCTTGCCGGTCGCATCGGTCAGCATCTCGCGCAGCGTCGTGTCCTGGTCGGCGGGCCGATACCAGACGAAGTTGTAGCGCCGCTTGCCGGGCTCCACGCTGTTGCCTTGGCCAGCGACCGGGTAGGCGATCATCTGTTCGCGCGGCGGCAGGCCGAACGCGAAATACGGGAAGAGCTCGGCGAGCGCACGCGGCGAGAGGCTTGCTTCCTCGACCAGGCCGCGCCAGGCCAGGTAGCCGGCATAGCGGGGCCGGGTGTCGGGCTGCAGCTGCTGGCGCACCGTGGAGCGCAAGCCATCGGCCGCCACCAGCAGGTCGGCCGCCACCACCTCGCCGTCGGCGAAGGTCGCGCGCACGCCGGCGACATCCTGTTCGAAGGAGACCAGCGGCCGGCCGTTGTGGTAGCGCTCCGAGGGGAAGGCACGGCGCAGCACCTGGTACAGGCGCCCCCAGGCGGTGAGCAGCTGCGGCAGCGGCCGCGAGTCCTCGACCTGGCCGTCGCGTGCCAAGGTGATGCGCTCGCGGACCTCGACGCCGATGCCGTCGCTGACGTCGACGCCCGCGGCGGTCAGCACCTCCATCAGTTCGGGGTGGGTCACGACGCCGGCGCCTCGGCTTTCCAGTTCGTCGGCGACGCGCTCATGGACATGGACGTCCCAGCCGGCGCGCAGCAGCAGGTTGGCCGCGAACAGGCCGCCCAGCGAGCCACCGATGACCAGCGCCTTGCGCGCCGGATTCGCGGACTTCGGCGCGTTCATGCGTGCGCTCCCTGGCCCCGTGCCTCATCGGCCGGGTAGTTCAGCTCGATCGTCACGCCCGACGGATCCTCGACGAACACCTGGTGCAGGCCGATGCTCGGCACCGTGCGTTCGCGGAAGGCCAGGCCGGCCTGCTGCAGCCGCCGGCGCATGTCGGGCAGGTCGGTCGCCAGGAAGGCCAGGTGGTCGATTGCGGCGCTTCCGTGCAGCGACTCTTCGCTCTTGTCGCCGAGGTACTCGACCAGGCCCTGGGGCGCGTCAGGGTCGATGCCGATGATGTGCACCACGCCGAACTGGGCCTCGTCGTCGCCCTTGTAGAGCCAGAGGCCGGGAAAGTCGAACGGCGGCCGGAAGCCTTCGCGCAAGCCGAGCACGTCGACATAGAAGTGGCGCGAAGCTTCGAGCCGGGTGGTGCGCACCGAGTAGTGGGCAAGGGTCTGGATGGCCATGATGGGGTCCTTGGACGTTGGATTCGAATCGGGTTCGGAAGGCGGGCGCTCAGCCCGCGTTGATCAGCTGCGCCAGGCGTTCTGCGGACAGCGGCAACTGGCGGGCGCGCAGGTCGAGCGCATGCGCGACGGCGTTGGCGACGGCCGCGGCGGCCGGCCCTGCGGCGGCCTCGCCGACACCCAGGCTGGGCTCGCCCGGCCGCTGGATCACACGCACGGCGATCTCCGGGACCTCGTCGAAGCTCAGGATCGGATAGTGCTCCCAGTCGCTGGACGTGATGCCGCTCTGGTCCCAGTTCACGCTTTCCTTGAGTGTCCAGCTGAGCGATTGCAGCACGCCGCCTTCGATCTGGTTGACCAGGCCGTCGGGATTGACCACCGCGCCGGCGTCGACTGCGACCCAGGCCTTCTCGACCCGGACCTTCTCTTCGACGCTGACCCGCATCGCGATGGCGCAGTACGCCGCCTGGTTCTTGTAGCGGCCGATGGCGATGCCCAGGCCGCTACCGGTTCCGCTCTCGCCGCTCCGGCTCCAGCCCGCCATCTCGGCAGCGGCCTCCAGTACCGCGCGGGCGCGCGGGTCGGCCAGATGGCGCAGGCGGAATTCGACCGGGTCGCAGCCGGCCCACTGCGCCAGCTCGTCCATGAAGCTTTCGATCGCATACAGGTTGGCATAGGAGCCGAGCGAGCGCAGTGCCGACACGCGCACCGGCGAGGCGGGGATGAAGTGGTAGTCGACCTGCTGGTGGGGCAGGTCGTACAGCGCGATCGCATTGCGGTCTCCGCCGCCCATCGGCAGGGGCATGTCACGCGGCGTTGGCCGCGGCAGCGGCGGGTCGATCTCCCAGGCGCCGAGCAGGTTGATGCCATCGCCCCAGCCTGGCCGGTTCATGTGGGTGTGGCTCCACAGGGACACGGCCCAGCCGCCGATGCGGCCGGCGTCGTCGAGGCCGGCCGTGAGCTGCACCACGCTGGCCGAGCCGAACGGCGACATCGTCATCTCGTCCTCGCGCATCCACTGCACGCGCACCGGCAGGCCGATGCGGGTGGCGACGAAGGCGGCGTCGAAGGCGGCATCGTCGGCGCCGTTGTGGCCGTAGCAGCCGGCGCCTGGTGCGTGGATGACCTCCACCGTGGTGGCCTCGCGTCCGAGCGCCGCGGCGATCTGGTCACGCAGCGGATAGACGCCCTGCGTGTGCGACCAGACACGCAGCTGTCCGCCGCGCGGATCGGCCAGCGCGCAGGCCGGGCCGATCGACGCGTGCGCCAGGTAGGGGCGGGAGTAGGTGGCGCTGTAGGTCTGCAGCCCCGTCCCCGGCGTGCCGGCCTCATGCACGCGCCGCGTGCTGGCGGGCAAGCCCTGCAGCAGCGTGACCGCGTCCTGGCCTGCATGAGGATCGGGCATGGCATCGAAGTCGAGCAGCTTGCGCGCTTTGGGCAGCGCGCGCACCAACGCGCCTTCGTGCGGGCCCACGAGGGCCAAGAAGCGGCCGCTGTGCACGACCTGCGACACGCCCGGTAGCGCCTGCAACCCGGCCAGAGGCACCGCCGCCAGTTGCTGCGCGGGATGCCGGCCGCGCAGCATGCGCACATGCTGCATGCCGGGAATGACCAGGTCCTGCAGGTAGCCTGCGCCGGTCAGCTTGGGCCCTAGGTCCACGCGCGGCAGCGATCGCCCCACGTAGGGCTCGGCGGCGTGGCGAAGGCTGGCAGGGGGCGCGACGATCAGGACGTCGAGATCGACGGCGGCGGCGAGCGCCCAGTAGTCGGTCCGGCGCGCGCCGCCGGCATCGCTGAAGCAACCCGCGTCCACCTGCAGCGCGGAGGGCGAGACATCCAACCGGCGCGCGGCCTGGGCCAGGAACAGCGCGTAGGCATGCGCGCAGGCCCAGCGTAGCGCAGCGCCGCCGTACTGCACCGAGAGGCTGCCCGCCGTGTAGCCCTCGTCGGGCGAGCGGTCGGTGTGGCCGGCCACCAGCAGCACCTGCGCCGGCGTCAGGCCGAGGGCGTCGCAGGCGATCTGTACCAGGGCCGTTTCGATGCCCTGACCGAGTTCGACCTTGCCGGTGAACACGGTGAGCTGGCGCTGCGGTCCGATGCGCAGCCACTGGCCGAGCCGCGGATGGGCCTGGATGGCCGACGGCGTGGAGAGCGTGGAACTCATGGGCGGCCTTCCGCGCGCAGCCGGGCCGCGGCCGCCTCGATCGCCTTCAGGATGCGCGCATGCGCGCCGCAGCGGCACAGGTGCCGGTGCATCGTCTCGTGCAGCTCGGCCGCGGTCGGCGCGGTGGTGCGATGGAGCAGCGCGGTCACCGACATCAGGATGCCGTTGATGCAATAGCCGCACTGCGCGGCCTGGAGCGTGACGAAGGCGTCGAGCACGACCGCGCCGACCGGGTCGTCGCGCAGATGCTCGACCGTGGTGAGCTCGCGACCGACCGTGCCCCACAGGGGCATGTCGCAAGACTGGACCGCGCGGCCGTCCATCCAGACGGTGCAGGCGCCGCAATGGCCGGCGCCACAGCCGAAGCGCACGCCCTTGCAGTCGAGATCGTTGCGCAGCACGTACAGCAGCAGGTCGTTTTCGTCGGCCTGCACGTGGTGCGCGCTGCCGTTGACCTTGAGTTCGAAGGTGGAAGTCATGGGGGCTCGAAGTGGGGCCGCGCGCTCAGGCGCCCGGCGCCATGGCAGGCTTGCGCAGCCCGGCCGCGCGAAGGTACGGTGGCGGGTAGTAAGGCGTGCTGCCAAGGGTCTCGGCCGCCCGCCAGACCCAGCGCGGATCGGCCAGGAAGGGGCGGGCCAGCGCCACCTGGTCGGCCTGGCCCGAGGCGACGATCTCGGCCGCCTGCGCCGGCTCGCTGATGCCGCCGACGGCACGCGTGGCGATCCCGCTGCGGCGCCGCACCTGCGCGGCCAGCCCGACCTGGAAGCCGGGGCCGAACGGAATGCGCTCGCCGCGCACCACGAAGCCGCTGCTCACGCAGACGTAGCCGAAGCCGATGTCCTTGAGGCCCTGGGCCAGGCGGACCGCGTCGTCGACCCCGAGACCGCCTTCGGCCCAGTCGGTCCCGGTGATGCGCGCGCCGAGCACGCGGTCGCCGGGCACTTGCTGCTTCAGGGTCTGCGCGATGTGCAGCGCCAGCCGATCGCGGCCGGCCGCGTCGCCGCCCCAGGCGTCGTCGCGCCGGTTCGCAAGCGGCGACTGGAACTGGTGCAGCAGGTAGCCGTGCGCGCAATGCAGCTCGATGACATCGAAGCCCAGGCGCACGGCGCGCTGCGCGGCATCGACGTACGCGTCGACCAGCCGCTCGATGTCGGCATCGTCGAGCGCCTCGGGCGTGTCCCAGTCGGGTGCGAAGGGCAGGGCGCCCGGTGCCGCACAGCGCCACGGTGCGCCGCCGTCGCTGCCGGGCTTCAGCGGGCCGCCGCCTTCCCAGGGTACGTGGGCAGAGCCCTTGCGGCCGGCGTGACCGAGCTGGATGCCGAAGCGGGTGCCGGGCGCGGCCACTGCGCGCGCCGCCTGCAGCACGCGCGCCAGTACGGCTTCGGCGGCGTCGCTGTAGAGCCCTAGGCAGCCGTGCGTGATGCGCCCGCGGGCCTCGACGGCGGTGGCTTCGACCATCACCAGCCCGGCGCCGGACATCGCGAGCTGCATCAGGTGCTGCAGGTGCCAGTCGTTGGCGACGCCATCGCGCGCGGAGTACTGGCACATGGGGGAGACGACGATGCGGTTGGGGAAGTGCATCCCGCCGATGGAAAGTTCGCTGAACAGGGCCGAGGTGGATGTCATGGGGATGTCTCCTGGCGGATTCAGCGCTTCGGCGCGATGTCGAGCAGCCGCATGGCGTTGAGCCCTTCGATCTGCGCCACCTCGTCGCTCGACAGCCCGCGCACCGAGGCGATCAACTGCCGCGGATTCTCCTCGCCCATGTCGTAGGGATAGTCGGTGCCGAGCAGCACGCGCTCGGCACCGAAGAGGTCGACCAGGTGGCGCAGCATCTCGGGGTCGAAGACCATGGTGTCGACGTGGAAGGTCTTGAGATAGCTCGAGGGTGCGCGAT